>CAYLVV010000024.1:2487-9111 GCA_964387215.1 uncultured archaeon | reverse complement strand
TTTAAATTCAAAAGAATTATATTTTTTTATGCCCACTACAAAATTTAGAATCAAAAAACCAACAATGCATAAACAAAAATTTAATGCTCTAGTTGATGCACACCATCAAAGACTATTAAGGGCATATAAAGGAAGAAGAGGCTATAAAAGTAAATTTGCTGCTGAATTTTTGGGTCTTAAAGAAGAAAAACAAAGAATGTATGCTAAGAGGGATATGATAGCATTTTTAAGAAATATATTGAGGAAAATAAAAAGTTACGCAAGAGAGTATACTCCTGAAGTTGGTGCAAAAATTTATTTAGGAGTTGTCTGCAAAGAATATGAAAAAGTTTTTGGAGTTAAACCTGGAGAGAAACTAAAGGAAGCAATTTTTGAATATTTAAAGAGTTCTCTTGCAGGAAAAAAGAGATTTTAAATTTTCTCTTGCTCAAATTTTTTAGATGCCCCGGTAGTGTAGTCGGTCAAGCACGCGAGCCTCTCAAGCTCGAGACCCGGGTTCGAATCCCGGCTGGGGCAAAAAGCTTTTAACCAAATGTTAAAAAATTTCAAAAACAAAGTTTTTGAAAAATTTGCAAAGAGTTTGCAAGCTCTTATTTGCAAAACTTTTTATTTTCCTAAAGTGCTAAATATTTATGCCTAAACCAAAAAAGAGAAAAATATCTAAAAAAGCCATCAAACACCACAGTACCTCAATGGAATTCTTTCACAGCATAACTAAAGCAATTTTTTTTGAGAAACATGCAAGAGTACAAGCACTAAAATTTAAAGGAAAACTAACTAGAAGTTTTATGAAAGAGCTAAGGGCACAGGTGAGAGGCAAATTAAAAATTGCAGAAGAATTTATGAAGCTTCCTGAAGAGAAAAAGTTACAATTAGCAAAAGCTGATTTGGGATTATTTGAAGATCAACATAAAAGAATGATTGAAGATTATTTAAAATGGGAAATTCACAGACTATTTGAAAGAATCGATATGGAAAATATATCTAAAGAAGAGTTAATAGCAGAAATTTTAAGGACTAAAGCAAAAGTAATCAATGAAATTATTGAAGAAATGAAAAATGAATATTGTAAAAAATATCTTTTAGATAGAGTTCCACAGGAGATTGTAGAAGAGTTTAGAAATTTTATAGCAAATCATATTAACATTCTGCTTATAAAAGAACTTGGAAGAACTATAAAGTGATTCAAATGATGAGGGCTATTAAAAAAGTATTTACAGCTTTGCAGATAAATTAGGTCATAAGAATGCTGCAGAGTTTGCAAAGAGAATAGTTAAAATTTTAGGACTAAATGAAAGATGGATTAATTATACGCATATTGAAATAAGGAACTTCCTCCATGAACCTGCTTTTAAAGAAATCCCTGTTGAGGAAAGGGCCTTCTTTTTACCCCATTGCCTAAGAAATGTTGAGAAATGCAAAGGAAAATATGAAGAAGAAGGATTGCAATGTAGGAAATGTGGAGCATGCCAAATAAAAGAGATAATAGAATATGCAGAAAAGTTAGGTTATGAAAAGATATTTGTTGTTCCAGGTGGTAGTATGGTTGTAAAATTAGTTAAGAAATTTAAGCCTAAAGCAACAATTGGCATTGCATGCTTTAATGAGTTAATGATGGCTATGGATAAGATGAATGAATATAGTATTCCAAATATTGGAAGTTTGTTGCTTAAAGATGGGTGTAAAAATACTATTGCAAATGTAGAAGATGTTAAGGAAAAGTTAGCATTGGGACTGAAATAGAGCATTTATACCTATTTCTCTAACTTTTTTCACATATTCTTTGTATTTTTCCCAAACAATATATGCCAAAGGATCTGTAAAAATTTCTTTTTGAATTTTGCAAAATGGAAACTTTGAGCCAAGGTTAGGGAAAATTTTACACTGATAAGGCCTAACAGGATATATTTTACACTTGTTGTTGTCTAAGAAGATACACTGATTATGAATCTTTCTTAAGACATAAAATGGAATTTTATTTATTTCTTTGATTTCACAGAATTTTTCAAGAAATTTTTCTTTAGGGATGTTAAGGAATGCTGAAATTTTTTCCGCCTCTTCTGGTAAAATAGTAATTCTATATCTTTTGCAACATTTTGCACAAGAAAAACATTCTTCCATAAAAATTTTGTAAAAAGTTTTATTAAAATAGCCGCGGGAGGGATTCGAACCCTCGACCTGCTGCTTACAAGGCAGCTGCTCTACCGCTGAGCTACCGCGGCATTAAAAAATTAATTTCTAAACTTTTAAAATCTCTTTTATCTTCTCCAACTTTCCAATTTCAATTTTATTTTCAGCTCCAGTTTCCATATTTTTAATTTTAAGTTCTCCTTTTTTAAGCTCATCTTCACCGATAATAATAACAAATTTAAACCCCCGTTTATTTGCATAGTCCAAATTTTTGCTTATACCTCTTTCAGCCAAACAGAACTCACAGCCAATTCCTATTTTCCTTATCTTATTTGCAATTTTAAATGCCTCAAGCCTAATTTTTTCAGCCCCTATTGCAATGATAAGTAGATCGGCTTCATTATCCAACTTTAATCTTTCTTTCAAAATATCAAGAATTCTATCTATGCCAAAACTAATTCCAACAGCAGCAAACTCTTGTTTTGAGATGCTGCCAATAAGCCTATCAAACCTTCCTCCTGCAGCAGCACTCCATTGCGCATTTTCGCATTTAACCTCAAACACAGTTCCAGTGTAATAATCTAACCCCCTAGCTAAACACAAATCAAATTCTAAAAAATCAATAATATTTAGCTCTTTAGCATAATCTTTAATTTTTTTAAGTCTCTCTAGTCCTTCAGAACTTAATCCTTTATCCTTTAACAGTTCTTCAACTTTCTCCAAAGTTGCATTTTGTAAAAAACCAATAATTTCTGAGTTAATATCAAGCTTAATTAATTCATTCTTGACCCCTTCCCAACCTATTTTATCAGCCTTATCAATGACTCTGAAAAATTCTAATATTTTGGATTCAGAAATTCCAAATGCTAATGCAACTTTTTCCAGCATTTCCCTGTCATTAATTTTAATTTTAAATTCTTTAATGGGCAGCCTTTTCATTATATCTATGCTCAACATAAAAAGTTCCAGCTCAGCAAATATATTCTTTACACCAATTATATCCACATCAGCCTGTGTAAATTCTCTATAGCGGGAAGCCTGGGGCCTATCATAGCGGAATACCCTGCTTATTTGATATCTTTTAAATGGTTTTGCCAATTGAGGATTAGCTGCAACAATTCTTGCTAGGGGCACGGTTAAATCAAACCTCAATGCTAATGGCCTTTTTGCTTTATCCTCAAAATAGTAAATTTCTTCTTTTATCGCTTCTCCAGCTTGACTTTTTTTAGCTAATAATTCGAAATTCTCTACAATAGGCGTTTGTAATGGCTGATATCCATAACTCTCAAAAACTTCTTTGCATATATTTTGAATATAAAACTTTTTTCTCGCATCTTCTGGCAAAAAATCTCTCATGCCCTTTGGTGGTTTTAAAAATTCCTGCATAAATATTCCTCCGAATTTTTAAAGAGGGCGATGGCCGGGATTCGAACCCGGGTCGCAGGATCCACAGTCCTGCATCCTAAACCACTAGACGACCATCGCCATACGCAAAAATTCAGCACAGAAGAATTAAAATTTTTATAGCTAGAAAAATCAGCATTTTGACTAATGAACTAACTCACTTTTATAGTTCATAAAAAATACGTAGCTCAGAAATATTTTTAAAGAAGCATTGCGCAAACTTATTATGGAGTTTATAAAAATGTTGGAATGTTTGCCTAAATTAAGCCTAAAAGAACAAAATAGAATTATTAGAAAACATTCTTCAATAATAAAATTAGCGTCTAAAAATGCAAAAAGAAAATTAAAATTTCTGTATTTAGATGCTACTAAAAAAATTTCCAAAATTTAAAGCATTTTTCTCACTTTATTTGCAACATCTCTCTTAGCGAGTATTAAAATTTTCATTCCAGGAACTATTATAGTTTCCTGTCCAGGAATTATTAAATTCTCATCCTCAATTATTGCAATAATTGCAGCACCCGGTGGATGCTCAATATCTTTTACTTTTTTACCTGCAATTTTAGATTCCTCAGTTATTTCCACTTCCATTATTTCTGCAGCGCCCCTACTTATAAACGCCAAGTCTAGAACATCTGGTTTAGTTATTAATTCCTCAATATAACCTGCTGCAGCAGCCTGCGGATGGATAACAATATCTATTCCCAATTTATTTAGAATTCTTTCATCATATTGCACTTTTTCAATTCTTGCTGCAACTTGTTTTGCACCTAGCTCCTTTGCAACTAAACAAATAACCATATTAGTTTCATCGCTGCCTGTTAATGCTACAACAGCGTCAGCTTCTCTAATCCCTGCTCTTTCTAACGTTGACGGCTCAGTACCATCTCCGTGAATTACCTCAATATTTAATTCTTCAGCAATCTTTTTGCATATATTTAGATCCTTATCAACAACAACCACATCATGCTCTTCATCTAATAATAATTGTGTCAGATATTTTCCAAGTTTTCCTGCTCCAACTACAATAATATACATAGTCCTCACTAAAACAAATTAATTTCTTTTAAAATACTTTTCCTTTTGCTGCAGAAAGCCCCAAACCTATTAATGATAGTATTGGAATTATTTCAAGCCTGCCAAACCACATATTAATTATAAGCATGATTTTTGCTCCCAAAGGCATATTTACATTTGTTACTCCAGCACTTATGCCAGCATTCCCTTGGGCAGAAACAACCTCAAAAAGGGAATCGCTTAAATTATAGCCGCACAATGTAAGAACAAAACTTCCAATAAAGATTAATAATATATACAGTAAAATAAATTGGTGTATTTCTGCAATTTCTTCATTGCTAACAACAATATCTTCAAATTTTTTTGCAAAATATGTTCCTTTTGGCAATATAGCTTCCTTAATTTTCCAATAAATTGATTTTAAGAATAGCCAAAATCTGCTCAGCTTTATACCTCCCGCAGTACTTCCCGCAGAGCCGCCGATAAGCATTAGTAAAATTAAAGTAAATTTTACCCAGTCTTCCCATTGTGCAATAATTTTAGGAAGATCTAATGCAAAACCACCACAAGTAATTGCAGATGTTGTATAAAATAACGCTTTCAGAAATTCAAATTTTGTTAATAGTAAAAAGGCACTGATAAAAGCTAATAAAAGCATTAACTGGAATTCTCTATCTTTAATAAAAATTTCCAAGTTCTTTCTTCTCAAAATAAAATAATGAGTATAAAAGGAGGTTGCACCCATTATCATTATTAATATTAAACTAGCATCAATTAACCAGTTATGAGCTACCGTTAATCCAGCTTTTGTTAGATCAAATCCTGTTGTGGATATTGCACTCATTGCATAATTTAATGCAAAGAAAGGTCTCATTCCTCCAGCAATAAGCAGTGTGGTGCCAACAAAAGTTAAGAATAAATAAATCAATATCATTTCTTTTGCAGTGTTTTTAATATTAGGTTTTATTCTTTCTTGCCTTCCTTCAGCACTAAGGAGTTTTGCTGCTTTAGTATATGCTGTTAATAAGCCAACCATTACAATCACAACTATTCCAATACCGCCTATCCAGCTTATTAAACTTCTCCAAAATAAAAGGCTAAAAACCATGTTATCAATATTGGGCAAAATAGTTAATCCAGTAGTAGTAATTGCACTCATACTCTCAAAAAAAGCATCTACAAAATTTGCATTATGTATTAATACAAATGGCAATGCAGCAATAGCAGTATATAAAATCCAAAGAATACTTATTGCAACATATGCATGCTTAGTTTCTAACTCTTTGTCGCTTTTAAATAAAATTTTAAGAAAAAAACCAAGCATTAGCGCAATAATCCCACATAAAAGATAATTAATACTTACTGTTAACGGCTCCTTATAATAAAAACTGGCAAAAATTGGCAGCAAAAATGTTAATGAACTCCACATTAAAATAATACCTATATTTCGCATTGTAACAAAAAAATCATTTTTTGTAAATCTAATAAACATCTTAATTTTGTTAGGAAACCATTCTTTTAAAATTTTTGGAAAGGTTTTAAAATATCAAATTCCTCCTTAGCTAGGGTGATTGTTTATGGATGAGATAGAGTTTTATGATAAAGTAAAAGATTTTGCAAGCTTAAAGGATAGAGAAGAAGCAAGAAAAATTACTGCTGCTGTATTAAAGACCCTTGCAATGAGACTTCCAGAAGCCGAAATAGAGGACTTAAAGGCGCAACTGCCTTTAGAACTAAAAGATATGCTAAAGGCTGAAAAATTGGAAAAGTTACATTATAGAGAATTTATAGAGAAAATAAAAAATGAAGCAAAATTAGAAAGTTTTGAAAAGGCAGAGCAATGTACTTTAGCAGTCTTCAGAGCCTTAAAGCAAGTTGTTAGCTGGGGAGAAATCGAGGATATAATTGCAGTATTGCCAGAGGATCTAAAAGAACTTTGGAAAAACGTTTAACAAAAACTTTTCACAAAAGTTTTATCAAAACCTACCACATAGAGCTGTGCTCCACAAGGGAGCACATGGCCCCAGCGGGATTTGAACCCGCGCTACAGGCTCCGCAAGCCTGCGTGCTATC
>CAYLVV010000024.1:0-2387 GCA_964387215.1 uncultured archaeon | reverse complement strand
TGGCCCCAGCGGGATTTGAACCCGCGCTACAGGCTCCGCAAGCCTGCGTGCTATCCAGGCTACACCATGGGGCCTCAAATAATTTGTAATTTCTTTTAATTTAAATTTAGTCCTCAATTATTTTATCAAGGTCCACCAAAATATACTTTCTGCTTTTATCAAAAATAATAGAGGTTTCAGCCTGGGATATTAATGTCGAAGGCTTTTCCAGCAAAATATTAAATTGTTTAATGCATTTATGCATAATTAACTCCTTTAAAGCCCTTCTTTTTTCAAATTCCGATACATCTTTTAACCATCTTTCTGCAAAAGGTAATGTTGCAAAATTTTCTTCAATTTCGTCCAAAATTTTGCGTGAAATTGCACTCCTTACAGGTTTCTTCTCAATTAATTTATAAATATTGCTTGTTGCTCCTTCATGTATAAATCCTTTTCCATTAGAAGAAAAAGGCTCAATAGCATAAGCGCAATTTTCTTCCAAAACTACAGTACTCTTATTATCATAATTGGGAATATTTGGCTCTGTGTGAGCCTCAAAATAAGCCAAACCGTGGCCTGAGAGATTATAAACCGGCTTAAATCCATGTTTCTTAATGGTTTCTTCAATAATTCTTCCAATTTCGCTAATTTTTTTACCAACATTGGCAATTTCAATAGCATTTTTAAGAGCTTCATTAGCAGCATGAATTAGGTTTTTCCATTTATTACTTAAATTAATTGTGAATGCAGCATCAGCAATATAACCGTCAACGCACACTCCAATATCAATTTTAACAACGTCATCCTTGCTAATTTTTTCATTATCGTTTTCTTTTGGGGTATAATGCGCTGCAATATTATTTTTTGAAAGATTAACTGGGAAGGCTGGCTTTGCCTTTTTTTCAATAATAAAATTTTCAACCTCCTCAGCCAACTCTAAAAATTTTGTTCCTTCCTTTGCATTAACTCTAGCAAGCTCAATCGCTTTTTCTAATATTTTCCCAGCTTTTAAATATTTTTCTTTAATCTCTTCCTCCATATTATCACCAAAATTTTTTCAAGCTGCTTTGCTTCCCCCCTTGGATTAAATCCTCTTTGCTAAATCCTAATTCCTGTAATATCTTAATTACTGCAGGAATGATTTGATTTTTAATATAATATTCTGCATCATAATTTCCTTCCTTAACAAACTCCTCTAACTCAGCCTTATCTGAGATTTTTTTCCCACTTTTTGTTATTATATATCCTATAGTACTTCCTATACCTATGTTAAGGCCTCTTTTAATTGCTTTCTTTGCAGCAGCCACATGAGGGGCTGAAACATCATAGCTATTTAAAGATTTTTTAATTTGAGTTAATATAACCAACTCTTCTTTTTTTGCTAAACCATTTTTAACCCTTTTTATTACCTCTCTAACATAATTAGCTGCCTTTTCTGGATTTCCTTCTTTTAATATCAATTCTATTACTTTTTTCTGCGTCTCTTTTGCAATGGGTGCCCAATCCCTCCTAACATATTCAAACCCAACAATTTTTAGCTTATTTTCATAATCTATTAGTGCATATCTCTTTTTTGCAGCCCCACTGCCTTCTTTTCTTGTTACAAAAATTCCTCTCTTGTAGAATCCATCAATTTCTAATTCCATACTTTCAGGCAGATTTTCATTAATTTTTTTTACAAACCCATACACATCCTCTCTATTTTTTTCTGCAGGGATTATTAAAAAAGCACTATCAGTATCTCCGTATAAAACCTTAAATCCCTCCTTCTCCGCTTTTTTAATTACCTCATTTACATAATATCTGCTCCAAGCCGTAACAGCACTTGCACATTCCTTACAATACCATCTACTCCTTACATAAGCTAAATATCCGTAATGAGAATTCATTAAGATTTTTAATGCATATTGTTCAGCATATAATTTTTGATATTCCTCTTTGCTGCAATTTTTCATTTCTTTCTTTATTTTGATTCTTTTTTCCAATAGTTCTTTAACAACATCCGGCAAAAACCCTTTTACCTTTATACAAAACCATTTTTTGTTAGGAGCCAAATTTTTTTCCTTACATTCCTCATGCTTACAACACAAAGTTTCGGGGCTGATATTATGCGAAATAATTATACTCGGATGTAAACTTCTAAAATCTACAACAACAATATTTTCATGCAAACCGGCAAGGGGCTCTTTAACAAAGCCTCCTTCATAAGTTTGCATCATTCTCTGCCTAACTTCATCCTCCTTCGGCTTATTTGGAGCTAACATTTGAAAATTATGAATTTTGCTCAGGAGCAAATTTTCTACCAAGCCGGAAGCGCTGCTTCTGCATACTTCAAATAAGTCCATTTTGGTTATTTTGCATAATTCTATCAACATAGGCAAATACTGCTTTGCAATCTTTAGAGTATA
>CAYLVV010000023.1:0-9118 GCA_964387215.1 uncultured archaeon | reverse complement strand
AGCTAACCTCTTTGCATAATCTGTTTTCATCTCTCTTCTTCTTCTAAATTTTAGCTTATATGTGCATTTTTTTGCCATCTTATGCCAACTCCTTAATGTAATTTTCTAAATGTTTTTTGCCTCTAAAAAAGCCGCCTTTTATTTTTCTATAAATATCTCTATAGCTAACTTTCTCAAATAATTTTGGATTTTCTTCTTTTAGTTTTTTCAATAACTTTCTTTGGGCGCGGACATTCATCATCCATGCTTTTTTAGGCTTATTTCTTGCAGAATATTTTCCCTTTCTTTTTCCTTCTCCTTTTTTTCTACCCTTCTTTTTCTTTTCTGCTAACTTTCTAGCTCTTGCTCTGCTCTGCTCAGCTAATTTCTTTTTTCTAATTATTCTTTCTTTTATTAAAGCTCTAATATCCTCTTTTGTCATAGCCTCCTTTACTCTGGATAAATTATTTGGATCTATATAAATTCTGCTCAGCCCTACATTCAAAATTTCTGCGGCAATTTTTTTTGCTTTTGGTATCTTCACATTATCACCTATGGATTTAGCACCTTTATGCCGAGTTTTTCAGCCTTTTCTAATATAAGCATCCTTCTTCTTTTTCCAACTCTACCTCCTATTCTAATGGCTTGCACCTTAGGGTCAATACTCTCTAATACATTCTCATTATGTACTAAAACCTCTTCAAATCCAGAAGGATGCAAACCTCTAATCATTCTTGGATTTCTATAGCCGATTTTTGGCCATCTTCCATCCTCTTTATAGCGGTGAATATCTATGCCGCGAGGTTTTCTCCACTTATCCCATTTCTTACTTTTGGGCCTTCTTACCTTTCTTTTGCCAAACCTTCCTCTAAATGTGGGTTTCTTTTTTTTGAGCTTTTCCCTTAGTTTCTTTTTTGGATTTTTTTGCATAAACATCACTTTCCTTTATGCACAATATATATGCCATCCTGGAATCTTCTTCTATCGCGCATACTTACTCTTGTTGCATTTTCTAAATTTGCTGCTGTTTGGCTAACATCCCAGAGGTTATAGCCTTTAACTATAATTTCCTTTCCTTTTATCTGAACATCCACATTACCTAAAACCTTAGCATATCTTGGGCTTTTTTCTCCTAAAAAATTTTTAATCTCAATTAAGTTCTCTTTTTTGGTTATATTCATAGGAAAGTGAGAATGCACCACTGCAAGCTTATATTCAAATCCTTCTAATAGGCCTTTGAATATATTTTTTATGTGTGAATGTAAAGTATTAGCGCAAGCAATCGTCTTCTTTTTATCGTTTCTTGTTTTAATTACAACTTTATTATTCTCTCTCTTTAAAATAATATTCTTAACTTTAAACTCTCTCTCAATTTTTTTATTCTGATAACTGGCAATAATCTTTTTAGGAGCAACTTCAACATTAATACCTTGTGGAATTTCAATTTTAATTTCCATTTTAAACACCTAATAAATATAAGCCAATAATCTTCCCCCTATCTTTTTTTCTTTAGCTTCTCTATGCGTTAAAACCCCTTTTGGAGTTGTTACTATTAACAAGCCAATATCTCTTGCAGGAAGATATCTTTTTTCAAATTTCTCAAATTGGTCCTTTTTTACAGGAAATCTGGGTTTTATTGCACAACAATTATTTATTCTTCCTAATAGTTCAACTTTGTAGATGCCGCCTTTTTTATTATCAATATAAACATACTCCTTTATGTACTCATTTTCTTTCAAAATTTTAAGTATTTCACCGATTAGTTTGCTCGCTGGTTTTATTAAACAGTATCTCTTTGCAGCAAGATCTGAATTTTTGATGTTTATCATCGCATTTGCAAGTGCATCTGTGGAAACCATTTTAACACCTCAATCATATTTTTTAAATCCCAGCTTTTCAGCATAATCCTTAAAACATCTCCTACAAATCATTAAGCCGTACTTCCTGATCAAACCCTTATTATTTTTACATATTCTACAAACTCTTTGATTCTTTCTCATGCTATCTCCACTCCAAATGTTGTTTTTATGAAATTTATTGCTTCATCTTTAGTTATTTTATGTTTTCTGCCAATTTTTCTTCTTTGAATCTTTCTCCTTCTGATTCTATAACCTGCTCTTTCTAAAGAGACGCAAACATCCATCCCCTTTATGCCAAGTTTAGGATCGTATTTGACATCTGGAAAATCAATATACTCTTTAATACCAA
This sequence comes from uncultured archaeon, assembly GCA_964387215.1. Lineage (GTDB taxonomy): Archaea > Iainarchaeota > Iainarchaeia > Iainarchaeales > CAYLVV01 > CAYLVV01. The sequence continues at coordinate 6,931 of CAYLVV010000023.1, read as the reverse complement.
AACTAAAATTCCCTTCTCTATCAAATTGTTTTGAGGAAAGTTTATTATCTATTGCATTAAATGCTCTTTTCAGAAATTCTACAGCTTTATTCTTTCTCAATGTTACTTTTGTGCCAATTGGCAATCCAGGCCTTATTCCCCAAGAAGGATTCTTAACTTTGCATATTGTTTCGACAGGTTTAGATTTTGTAATTAACTCTAGAATCTTCTTTGCTTTATTTAGTTCCTCTCCACCTTCTCCTATGCCAATATTCACTACTACTTTTTCAATTTTTATTTTTTTCATCGGATTCATTTTTCAACACCTAAGCTGATTAACGGTTCTCTTTTACCAACAACATAAATGTTCTTTGAAACTGTTTGGAATTGCTTTCCTTTTTCTTCAAGTACTACCATTTTATGCTTTCTTATGCCGCCCTTAACAACATCAATTATTCTAGCTAATTTTCCGGCATGCTTTCCAGAGGTTGAGTAAGCTAAATTGCCCTTTTCCATTTTAAGTTCCTCTAATATTTTATATTCTGGTAATGAAACAAGCAAGCAGTCTCCAACTTTAAGCTTTGTATTATCTAAAAGCATTGTATGTGAATCATCAAACAGAAGCTGTATTTTTCCTTTGTAACATACTTTATTCTCAATACGCACAATTTTCTTTGGCTCTTCTTTAAAATCTTCTTCTTTAAGTTTTAATCTTCCTCTATTATCCAATATTACTCTATATCTTTTCTTAAGTTCAGTAAACTCTAATAAATCAAATAATCCTAAAGTAAACTTATAATCCTTCCTTCTTATTCCATTAACCAAAACTTTATTATTGTGCAAAATAAACTTAACCTCTTTGAGAACTTTTGCAAATTCTAGCATATCTCTTATAACAACCCCTAAAGGAATGGAATTTTCAAGGGAAATTCTTGGTTTGCCTTTAATAGTCCATTTATATTCCTTTCTTAAAATATGTCTTTTTTTGCTAGCTGCCAATCTTTTCAATTTTTTATCTTCTCCCTTTTTAGCCATTTTATGCCAACTCCTTTTCTTCAATCTTTTTCTCTTTCTTTTTCTTTTCTTTTATTTTTTCTTTTTTCTTTTCTTTTTTGAGCTTAATTCTCTTAAACCTTTTTTCATCTTCTTTATAAAGTTCTATAATCATTAAATTTGAAGCATGTATAGGTATGAAAACTTCTGTGCCATCAGATTTTTTTCTTGTGATTTTTTCAATAAATACTGTTCCTTTTTGATAGTTAACTTCTGTAATTTTCCCAGTTTTTCCTTTGAATTTTCCTCTCATTATTTTTACAGTATCATTTTTACGTAGTGGAAAACTCCTCTTACCTAATTCTTTCCTTAGCTCTTTGCTCAAAGTTGAGCTGAGCATTTTTCTTTTAATATGCAGAGGTGCCTCTAGCTGAAATAATCTTTGTTTACTTGGTTTGCTACTTATTATTTGCATCTTTTCACCTCATACAATAATTGATGCTATTCCAGCAACTTTAGGCCATCTCTCGCCAACTTCCTTTGCAATAGCGCCTTTAATCTCGCTTCCTTTTGGTAAACCTTTTTCATCTACAAGCACAACTGCATTATCTTCAAATTTTATTCTTATGCCGTCCTTTCTCCTGTATTCCTTTCTAACTCTTACTACTACTGCCCTTTCCACCTTTTTCCTTATTTCTGGTTTTCCCTTTTTAACAACTACTTGTACCATATCAGCTATTCCTGCTGAGCAAACCTTTCTTTTTCTTCCTTTATAACCGTAAACCGAAATAAGCATAACTTCTTTAGCTCCACTATTGTCCGCACAAACACAATATGTACCATGTGTCAAGCTTCTAACTGGTGAAGCACTTATAGCTTGCATTTAAGACTCCTCCTTTAATATTCTTAGTACAACAAAATTCTTAGTTTTGCTCAATTTTCTTGTTTCACCAATTTCAACATAATCTCCTTCCTTAGCATTAATGCACTCTGGATTATGAGCTGCAATTTTACTTCTTACTTTTATATATCTTTCAAATTTAGGGACTTTTTGGATGAGAGTTCTTTCAACTATTACTGTTTTTTCAGGTTTGGCGCTAACAACCTCTCCTCTAAATATAGCTCCCCTAACACTTATGCTGCCATGTATTGGACATCTAGGATCATTACATTTATCTTTTTTCATTTGAAATACCCCCATGCCTGTTTTACCCTCTTCTCAGGAGCGTAACATAATTTTGAGCAATCCAACACGACATTACCTTCTTTAAGCTTAAACTCTAAAAATATTTCCTTTTTGGGCAATACTTTTATTTTTCCTTTACTCAAAATCTTGACTATATTTTTAGTTTCATCTACAATTTTTCCCCTAATGCAGATTTTATTCGGATCTGTACTATTAGTTACGTGTACACTTAAGCCTATCCATTCATGCATTGGCAAAGTTTCCTTTGTTATATTAATTTTATGCATCTATTAACTCCTCCTTATAGCCAAGATCCAATAATATCTTCTTAACCCTTTCAACATGAGAGCCTTGGAGCTCAATTTCATTATTTTTAATTGTCCCTCCACAAGCCAATTTTCTCTTTAATTCTTTGCATAATTCTTTTGCATTATTTTTGTCTTCAATGCCGCTTATCACAGTCATATATTTTCCAAACCTCCTTCTTACCAAACGAATTTTTATTTTCTGTGTTTCTTTTGCTATCTCCTTACAAACGCAAATATTCTTTGGTAAACCGCACACAGGACATATTTCCATTTTCAGCTACCACCCCTTTCATTTAATATCGTTAAACATCTTGCAATTTCTCTCCTTAATTTTTTCACTTTACCTGGATTATCAGGCCTTGCACCACTTGCAATAGTTGCTCTTTCTTTTACAATTTCGGATCTTAACTCAATAATTCTCTTTTTCAGTTCTTCATTGCTCATTGATCTTAATTTTGCCATCAGCTTTTTACTCATTCTTTTCAACCTCTTCTTTCTTTTCCTCTTTTTCTTTTTTCTTTTCCTCAATTTCTTCTTTCTTTAACACTTCAGCAAAATCAACTTTATCGGGGAATATAACATCAGGCCTAACAATTGTTACTTTAATGCCTATTGCTCCTGGTTTTGGATAGGCTACCGCTTTTCCGAAATCCTGAAGCTTTACTTGGTCACCGACTTTTTTAATATAGCCCAATGCTACTCTTTGCTTTTTCTTTCTGCCTCCCTTTCCAGCAAGCTTACCTTTAACGATAATTTCAACGCCTTGAGCATTAGCAGCCATAATATCCTTCACAACCCTATAAACAACACTTCTCCAATTAAAGCCTCTCTCTAAATAAGTTTTAATTCTATCAGCCTGAACTTGTGCATCCAAAATAGGATTTTCTATCTGCTTAATTTCCATTTGCACATTTTCTAAGTTGAATTTTTTCTCTAACTCCTCAGTTAGTGCTTTTATATTTTGGCCGCTTTTTCCAATCGCTAATCCAGGATTAACAACATGTACAATTACTCTTGTTACCATTGGTGTTTTAATCAGCTCAGCTTTTGTAAATCCGGCTCTATAGAGCTGTTCCTTTAAATACTCCTCTAATTGCATTCTTCTTATCCCTTGCTCTATAAATATTCTTTCCTTCATGCCGCCTCACTCACCACTACTTCAATATGTGTTGATTTTTTTCTATGAATTTTTCCAGCAATTCTACCCTGTTTTTGATGGCTATAACGCCTAAAGCCTTTTGAAGCAAACATGTGCTCTATTTGTAACTTTTCCATGTTTAAGCCTATGTAGTCTGCATTTGCTTTAACGGATTTAAAAAGCTTTAATACAGCTTTGCAAAGTTTAACAGGATATCTTCCACTTTTTGTAAAAGATGTTGCATTTCCTTTTCTGTGTCCAACCTTTGTATTATATTTTCTTAGAGGCAAATATCTTTTAAATTCTATAATATCTTGCAAATATTTTTCTGCTTTGTTTAATTTTTTTCCCTTCAATTCTCTGCACAACTCAACAGCAAATTTTAGAGATACTGGCAAGTTTGTTGCAAACGCCTTTGCGTATTTCTTTCCTTCCTCAAAGCTGAAATTATAATTTTTCTTTACCATTTTTATCACTTCTTCCTAGTTGCTATTGCTGTTGAGCTTCTTGTTGCGCCTACACCTGCTTTTCCATGCATAACGCGTTTCCTTGTTAATGCAAATTCTCCTAAGTAATGGCCTAACATTTCTACAGTAGGTGTAACCACAACAAACTCTTTTCCGTTATGTACTGCAAATTTTAGGCCCAACATCTGTGGAATTATTACAGTATCCCTTAAATGTGTTCTTATCGGCTTTGGAAATTTTCCTTCCTTAAGCATCTTTCTTGCATTCTCAATTTTCTTCATTAATTTTTTGAAGTCTTTATTTTTTCCATTAATTATTCTTATAATACTTCTCCTAGCTCTAGAGGTTGTTAATTTTGCAAACTCTTCCAATGGCATTTCCTTCAATTTTTCCTCGTTATAACCTTTATAGAGTATTTCCTTAACCATTTCTCAATCACCTTTTTCTTCTTCCCGTCCTTCTTGAGGCAATATGGCCAACCTTTCTACCAGGAGGTGCATGCCTTGAAACGCTTTTAGATTTACCCGGATGATGTTGAGAGCCACCGAAAGGATGACTTACAGGATTCATCGCTACGCCTCTAACAACAGGGTATTTTTTACCTCTGCTTTTTGCATAATGGTATTTTTTTCCAGCCTTAACAAATGGCTTTTCTGTTCTTCCTCCTCCGGAGGCATTACCAATTGTTGCTCTACAGCTTAAATCTAATTTAATTTGTTTACCAGATGGCAACTTAACATAAGCATAATTTTTATCTTTGGTAATTAAAAATGCATAGCTGCCGGAACTTCTTACAAGTTTTCCACCATCATTTGGCATTTTTTCAATTGCAAATATTGGGCAGCCTTCGGGAATTTTTGAAAGCGGCAATACATTGCCTATTTCTATTTTAGCTTCTTCACCAATAAAAATTTCCCTATCTTTTTGTAAGCCTTCTGCAGCAATATGGTATGCCTTAATTCCATTTTCATAAACTACTTCTGCAACTGCTGCAGAATGCATCGGATCATCAAAAATATCTATTACTTGAGCTTTTACATATTTTTTATTCTCTAATGCTGCTAATGGTGCATAGCCAACTTTGCATTTTCCTGGCTTTGCCTCAAATATAGAGCCCCTGCCTTTACGCTGAACCAATATTCTTTTACCCATTTTACAACACCTATATTATGCCTAAACGCATTGCTAAATCTGAAGCCTTAAATTTTTTATTAAGCTTAACAATTGCTTTTTTTCTTCCCTGCATATCTTTTATAGTATTGACTTCATCAACCTTAACGTTATAAATTGTTTCAATTGCTGTTTTAATTTCTGCTTTGTTGGCATTTTTATCTACAATAAATGTAATTTTATTTTGTTTCTCTATCATATCTACCGCTTTTTCTGTAATTAATGGATAGTGGATTATTTTTAAAGCATTCAATAAATCCATTTTACCACTTCTCCATAAGTTTTAATGCATCTTGCGTAACCAATGTAAGTCTTCCAGCTTTACCTCCTGGAGCCAAAAGCTTTGCATTTAAGTTATTTACAGTTGTAATATCCACGCCCTCTAAATTCCTTGCAGCCTTTATTAAGTTACAATTTTTACTGCAAATTATAAGCATGCTTTTTCTTCTTTTATATTTTCTCCCTCTCATTTTCCCTTTCCCAGCACGAATCTTCCTTTTTTTCTTTGCTTTCTCAACATCTTCATAAACATTTAATGCTTTAAGAACATTAACAACATCCTTAGTCTTTTTGAGCTCCTCAAAAGAACTCTCAATCACAATTGGCAGAGTTAAATTTTCACCAAATTTGTGACCTCTTCCAATAACCAACTGCTTATTTGTTGTTGCGGCTAAAGCTGAAAATGTTGCTTTTTTCTTTTCCTTCTTATTTATTTTCTCAACTAAATTCTTTTCCGGTTTTGGCGGATGCGCCTTTGGACCTTTTACTGCTTGTGGCACTAATGCAACATTTCCTTGCAACAAATGCCTTTCATTTTTAAGCCTTGGCAATCTTGCCCTACTTGTGTTTATTGTTCTATCCATAAAAGAAAGGCTTCTAAGCATTCTTGTTTCAGCTGCATAATCCCTCCCAGCTTTCTTATTAGGACCTTTGGGCTGCAATTTAGCTGTTTCAATAGCAATTACAGCCCTATTAATTAAATTTGGATGATATTCAGTAGAGAAAACTTTAGGGAGTTCCAAACTGCTTATAACTTTTCCCTCTAAATTGTAAAGATTTACCTTCATAAACATCACTTAGTTTCCTTAACTTTTGCAACCATTTCTTTCTTTATAGGCCTATCCTTACAAAAAATAAAGCTTATGCTTCCTAATTTGAGTTTCTTTTCATTTCCCGGCCTAATTGGTTCTCTTAATGCAATTAATCTTTTCTGCGGGCCAGGTATTGAACCGGAAACAAGCAAATAAGAATTTTTAACTAATCCGTAATTTGTAAATCCTCCCTTAACATTAATCTCCTCGGGCTTATCTGAAATTTTTAATATTATTAAATTATGGATTGTTCTTGTTTGATAACCGTGCTGTCCTGCTCTTGGCACAGTCCACATTACCAACGGAGGATGCCAAGGTCCAATAGCACCAACAACCCTCCTATATTTTGCCTTTCTTCTCTGAATTTTTACTCCAAATCTCTCCACAACTCCGCTACAGCCTTTCCCTTTATTAACAGCCTTGACATCAACAAATTGCTTTTCTTTAAAAACTTCGCTAATGCTAATATCTTTTCCCAGCTTCTCTTTAACAAAATTAAATTTCTCTTCAATATTTTTTCCACCTATTGCAAGTTCAACTAATTAAGGTTTCTTTTTTCCTATTCCAGTAAGCTTAGGATTTGTGTGGCATAATAACTT
>CAYLVV010000022.1:0-9178 GCA_964387215.1 uncultured archaeon | reverse complement strand
CTCTTTAAGCTTATCCGCTAGCAGTATCTCCGCAACGCCGATATCAATACCAACCATTATATTCTTAACATTTTCATTTCCCGTGCCGAATAAAATGCGCGAATCATCGTAGGGATTCCAGAGCTTTTCTTTATCGAACAATTCTTTTTTCTTTTTGGGCAGCTTCTCGTATTCTTTTTTAATTTTCTCAAGCTGCTTTTGAATTGTTTTTTTTCCTCTAGGATCAACCTTTATTGCCTCCCTAATTGCAAATTCAAACATCTGCTTAAGTTTCATCTTTGCACACCTCCCAAAATTACAAAAGTATTAAAGTATTTTTACTTAAATAACTTATGCTTTCTAAAAAAGCAAGAGAGCTATTACTGAAAAGACTTCAGGATTTTATTAAAGAGAAAAGCAAAGTATTAATTTTATTTCATTCAGATGCAGATGGTTTATGTTCTGCTTTACTCACATTTCATGTTCTAAAAAAATTTTGTAAAAAAATTATTGCTGAGCCGTTAACACAAGAAAAAAGAGGATTAAATTTTAAAAAAATAAAAAAATTCAAAGCGGAGAGGATAATAATTTTAGACTGGAATATTGATCAAAGTGCTAAAGATGTAAAGGAACTTGAAAAAGAATATAAAATTTTAATTATAGATCACCACAAAATTTATGCTGATCTAAATTCTGAAAATACTATTTTTATTAAGTCCCAATACTTTTCTACACTAGATGGTAGCAAATATCCAACCTCCAAATTATGCTATGATTTATTCAGCAATTTTGTTGATATAGAAAAATATTCCTGGTTGGCATTAGTAGGATTAAAAGGTGATAATGCTATTTCGCACTGGAAAAATTTTGTAGAATCCGTTATGAAAAAATTCAAAATAAGCAAAAAATGGTTGGAAGAATTTGAGGAGTTGATAAGCAGCGTTGAGGCTTATAACAAAAAATTAATGAAGAAATTATTTGAAGTTTTGAAGAAAGAGGAAAGACCGCAAAAAAATTTGAAGAAAATCAAATTTTATAAATTAAAAGAAAAAATGGAAAAAGAAATTAAAAAATTTATAAAAGAATTTCCTAAAAGAGCTGAAATTTATGAAAAGTTAGATTTGATTTTTTATAAAATTAAATCCAAATTTTATATAAAAAGCATAATTTCAAATAAGTTGAGCAAAAAATTTCCAAATAAAACAATAATTTTAATTCTGGATAATGGAAAAAAAGAGCTATTTATTTCTGCAAGAAGGCAGGATTATAAAGTTGCGGTAAATGATTTATTGGAATTAGCTACAAAGGATTTAAAGAATGCAAATGCAGGAGGCCACATTCCTGCTGCTGGAGGAAAGATATTAAGAAAGGATTTAAAAAAGTTCAAACAAAATATTATCAGAATATTGGAGGAGGGAAAATGAATAAAAAGAAGAAAAAGATACTGATTGATCCTGAAGAATTAGAAGAAAAAATTGTGTTAAGGGATGTTGTTGAAGAAGGAAAAAAAGTTGAAAAAACATCTGACAATGTTTATGATGTGGATGAAAGATTGGCTATGATGGAAGAAGATTCTCTGAGAGATTACGAAGAGGGTTTTATGGAAGGTTATGAGAATCCGCAACTTATTGAGTGTGATAATTGTGGGAAATTAGTTGATATAGCCAAGGCTGTAGAATGGAAGATTAACAAAATCTCTCATTGGTTTTGTTGCCAAAAATGTTTAGATAGCTATCTTAAGAAAAAATCTCAACCATAAATTCTTTTTGCCACTATTTTTGCAATCTTTCTGCTATAGCCTTCAGCCATTACAGCAGCTTCTAATTCCTTTTTGTTATATTTATCTTTGTGAGGCAATAATAATTTTACTAAATGTTCAACAGCCTCTTCTTCTTCAGAAGTAAGTTTTTCTGAAATTTTAACTGAGGCCAATGGTCTCTTTTTTATCCTTGCTTCTAATCTTCTAAGTTTTTCTACAGGCGATAGTTGCTTGGGAATCACAGCAGAAAGCTTTATATAGGCCGCATCAATTCTATGTTTCAATTTTTTCTCATCAATTACTATTTCAACTTCTTTTCTTTTTCTTAAAAAGAATAATACAGCTATAATTATAACAATAAAAAATAGAAAGCCCGCACCAACCATAATAATATTTTGCTGAATAAAAACAACTAACTGTTCCAATAATTTTTCTTCAACTTTTTCTATTGGTTTCTCAACGGGAATTTTTTCTTCTTCAATAGGGGGCTTTTCAATTTCTGTTGGTTTTTCGATTCGTTTTGCTTTTAGAGTACGCCTAAAATCTTTCAAAATATTTCCGTAAGCATCTTTTATATTAGCTGAAAGGGGTATTCTCTCATCCTCTATTAAAAATTTTAAATCCGAGGCAACATACTGCTGCTTAGTATAAACAAAATTTAACTTTCTCCTGCCTAAATAAGCATCTATTTTCGCATTCTCAACAATACTGCCGTCGGGATATGTAATTCTAAGAGCAATAGAATTCAACTCATCACCAACTCTTAAAGTTTCAGGTTCGGTAATTACTTCTACTCTTAAAGTAATTGGTTGTAATTTAATCGCAACAGCTGAATTTGTATATCTTGGCTCACCCTCTGCAAAAGCACTGGCTTCAATTATAATATATTCATAATTTTTTGATTTATATGGGATCTCTATATCTGCACCCCAGATGCCCTCACCAATAGCCTCTAAATCAAAAGTTTTTCCGGAAATTGTTGCTGTTACATAATATGTTTTGTAGTTCGGTATCGGCTGTAAGAGTTTGTCCAAAAGCGCTACTTTTATTGAGACGATTCCTCCTTTGGAGAATGTTTCTTCAGCCAAAGGAGAAATAATTTTTAGTTTTAAAAATGCTGGTTCAACCTCAATAGGTATTTCCTTTTCAGCAAATTCCTTTCCGTCCGAGACTTTTATTTTAACATTAAATGTTTTTTTAACGTTTTCATTAAAATCAAAAACATGCAATACTGTTCTTTTATTGCTTTTAGTTCCGTCATTAAAATCCCATTCATATGTAAGAATATCCTTATCAGCATCTGTTGCAATAACATCAAAACTAACGTACATTCCAGCAGTAATTGCTGTTGGGTTAGCAGAAGCGGAATGAATTACCGGCGGCTTATTTGCATAAGCTGAAAAAAGCAAACAAAAAAATAATAAAAGAAATTTTTGAATTTTCATATTTTAGTTAAAATTAAAGTATTAATAAACTTTAGCTAAAAAATAAGTTGGAATAATAAAAGCAATTTTTGAATTTGTTAAATTAAGTATTAATAAACTTTAGCTGTATAGCTTAACTTTGTTTTTGTGCAAATTAAGCAAAAATTCCCATTGTTTATCTACATGGTTTTGTATCTCTTTAATCTCATTTGGCTGCAAATGCCTAAATCTTCCCTGCATTTTTAAATATTCTTCAACCTTTATCGGCTTATCTATCATATGTGTAATTCTCAAAATGCCGTTTTCAATTTCATAAAGCGGAGAAGCCCTGCTTTTTAGAGCTAATTTTGCAACCTTTATCGTTTTACTGCTATCAAATCTCCAGCCCACCGGGCAAGGAGCGAAAATTTGTATATAGCTTGGTGTGTGCTTTAATGCTTTCTGCACCTTTCTATATAAATCCAAAATATCAGCAACAGATGCTGTTGCAACGTATTTTGCTCTGTGTGCTGCAACTATTAGTGGCATTGGTTTCTTCCAGGTTTGGTTTCCGTGTATTTTTTTCCCTGCTGGTGATGTTGTGGTAGCAGCATATTTTGGTGTTGCCCCGCTACGCTGAATACCTGTATTCATATATGCACCATTATCATTACATATATAGCAGATATTGTGGCCTCTTTCAAATGCTCCGCTTAATGCCTGTAAGCCTATGTCAAATGTTCCACCATCGCCTGCAAAAACCAAAATGTTTGCTTTCTTTCCTAATTTTTTATATGCTACACTTACTCCAGAAGCAACAGCAGCAGCATTCTCAAATGCTGCATGCAAATAAGCTAACTTCCAGGCTGTTTGCGGATACGGGGTTGAGACAACTTCCATGCAGCCAGTTGATTGTAAAATAATAGTATTTTTTCCTGCTGCCTTTAAAGCAATCCTTAATGCTAATGCTGAACCGCAACCAGCACAGGCCCTGTGGCCAGAAGCAAAATATTCCTCCTCAGGCAAACCAAAAATCATAATAACCACTCCTGCCCTTTCTTGTGAATATTTTCAATTGCTTTTTTGAAATGCTTAATTGTAACATCTCTGCCTCCTAAACCCGCAATATAATCTTTAACCTTAATATCCTTTCCATATAAACTAGACTTAATTTCAGCTGCAATAATGCCTTCATTACCTAAGCTTATATGCCTGCTAATTGCTGCAATTGCTGTAACTTTTTCTAAAGCATTTATTAGTTCTTTTTCCGGAAAGGGCCTAAAATATCTAAGCTTAATTAAACCAACTTTTTTATTTTCCTTGCGCATTTCATCAACAGCAACTTTTGCTGTCCCACAGATGCTTCCCAACGCGATTATTGCATATTCAGCATCATCCATTTTATAAAGCTCCAATGCTGAAAACTCTCTACCAAAAATTTTTTTGAAATCTTTATTTACCTTAGGCAATAACTCTCTTGCTTTTTCCATAGCTGCTTGTTGAGATTTTTTAAATTCCATAAAACTATCTGGAAAAGCAATAGGGCCAAAAGTGAAAGGATCTTCTGGATCAAGCTTAAATTTTGCTTTATATTCCGGCAAGAATTCCTTAACCTTTTCTTCTTCAGGAATATCTACAATTTCCCAAACATGACTCAAGTTAAATCCATCTAAACACACCATTGAAGGAAGCAGAATTTTATCATTTTCTGAAATTTTGTATGCAAAAATTATACCGTCTAAGGCTTCTTGGCTACTTTCTGCATAAAATTGAAACCATCCTTGGTCCCTAGCAGATAAAGCATCGGAATGATCATTCCAAATATTTATTGGAGCTGATAAGGCTCTGTTCGCAACAGCCATTACTATCGGCAGCCTTAGACCGGAAACTATTGGCAAAATTTCGTACATCAATGCTAAACCTTGAGAGGCTGTTGCTGTGAAAGTTCTTACTCCCGCAGCTGAAGCACCTAAGACGCAGCTTAATGCAGAATGTTCCGATTCAACAGGGATCATTTCAGCATCCAATAAGCCATCATTTACAAAATCTGCTAATCTTTCAACAATGTGCGTTTGCGGAGTAATAGGATAGCACGCAATGACTTTTGGCCTGCATAATTTTACAGCCTTAGCTACTGCCATCGAGGCTTCCATTACCTCTCTCAATCAGCTCACCTCTTAAAAATTTTTTTTGCAAAAACTCCTTAGCCAAAAAATGGGAACCACATACAACTGTAGGCATATTAAGCTTAATATTATCTACCAAATTTTCCAACCTTTCAATTCTTACTCCCATACCAAGGTTTTTACTTATCCTTAACAATTTTTCTTTTTCAATTGCTCTTTTATTTAAAAATTGTGTGATAATCAGTTCCTTGCAAATCGGCTTTATATGTTCAAGCATTTCTTTTGCATTTTTATCTTTACAACAAGAAAATATAACCCTAAAACTACTGCCATAAATCTTCAGGGATTTAACTAAGGCTGAAATTCCAGCAGGATTGTGTGCAACATCCACAACAAACAAAGGGTCTTTATGCAAAATATTAAATCTTCCCAAAATTTTTGTTTTTTCTATAGCTTTTGCTATTCTGCTTGAAGAAATTCTTATATAATTCATTTCCTTCATAAATTCGGCAACCGCAATACTGAGTAGGGCATTATCCGCCTGGTATAAAGCATTTAATTTAATATTTGGATAATAAGTATTCGGGGTAAAAAAATCCACCTCTATAAAATCTTTCTCTTTTGAGGCAATCTCATAACCATAATTTGGATTTATAGCAGGATTTATACAAAAGAATTCCGAATTTAGTTTTTCACACTTTTTTCTAAAAACATTAAGTAATCTTTTATTGCTTTCAAAAGTGAAAAATGCGGAATTTTTCTTTATTATTTCCGCTTTTTCTTTTGCAATTTTAACTAATGAGTTTCCCAATATATTTGTATGCTCCAATGCAATATTTGTAATTATAGAAATTTTTGAGTTTATTATATTTGTCGCATCATATTTGCAGCCCAAGCCGCACTCAATTATTCCGAAATCAACGTTTTGCTCAGAAAAATAATTGAAAGCTAATGCGGTTGCAAGCTCAAAAGATGTAATGGCATAAGATTTAGAAAGTTTATATAAATTTTTGAAGTATTTAAACAATTCCTTTTTAGAAATCTTTTGGCTGTTAATTCTTATTCTTTCTTCAAATTCTATTAAATGCGGAGAGGTATAAATTCCTACTTTATATGTATTAAGAATATTAGCCAAAAAATTAGCTACTGAACCTTTACCATTGCTACCTGCAATATGTATATTAAAAAATTTGTTTTGGGGATTATTGAGCTTGTGCATGAATTGTCTTAATCTTTCTAAATTTTTATCCGCATAGAATTCATCTTCATCCTGCATTAGAAATTTTTTGAATTCTTTTTGCATTATTTTTCCTCCAATACCATTTCTATTGCATTAAACGGACATTCCTCATAACATATACCGCAACCCTTGCAATAATCATAATCTATCTCAAACTTATTTCCAACTTTTTTAATAGCATTATCAGGACAGTGAGCATAACATTTGCCACATCTTTTACACAATTCGTGGTTTATTATTGGCTTATAAGTTCTCCAAGAACCTGTCTTATAATTTTTAGTGCTTCCATTACTTTTTACAATTCCTGCCAAGGTTATTTTATTTTCATCCATTCTCAACACCCTTTGCTAATTTATAAATTTTTTCTGCAAGCTTGAAATTTAATTCAGCCTGCTTTCCCCTAAATCTTTTTTCCATCGCTTTCTTTAATGCATCTAATGTTACTAAGTTTGTTAATGCTGAAAATGCTCCCAAAATTCCCGCATTAACAAAAGGCTTTCCTATTATCTCTAATGCGTATTTTGTAACATTAATTGTTTTTATATTAAATTTTTCCATTTGTGATTTTTCAAAAATTTCTTTCTCGGATTTATCGGAATTTATTATTGCCAAACCCTTTTCCTTTAAACCAGAAAAAATATTTTGAGTTTTTATTAATGTAGGATCTAAAACAATTATGCAGCTCGGCTCGTAAATTTGCTGTCTTATATTAATTTGTTTTTTGCTTATTCTTACAAATGCTTTTACAGGAGCACCTCTACGTTCAACACCAAACATTGGGAAAGCTTGACAACATAGGCCATTTTCAAAAGCTGCCAATGCTAATAATTGGCTACTTGTTACAGCACCTTGGCCTCCTCTTCCGAAAATGCAAACCTCAAAGACCTCTTCCATGTTAAGCTTCAGCTTAAAGGTTTTAAAAAGCTTTTTAAAAGGCGATTAACGAAATTTTAAGTTTATTTTTTCAGAGTTAGGTAAATATTTTCAACAAAAGTTTTTTCTCCAAGCTGCAACTCTGCGGTAATTAGATATCTTCCTGGCAAAATTGTTTCCGAAGGAATTACTTCATAGTAAAATTCCCTTGTTTCCCCCTTTGCAAGCTTTACAGTTGGATTATCTATAGGATTAATTTGTAAAGAGGTCTCATCCGCTGCTCTTACTATTAAAGTTGCAACCCTCTCATTTTCAAAAGTGTTTGTAATTATCACCTTTAATGTCGAATTTCCTTTTCCCATTTTTAAGCTTGGTGGATTAAGTTGCAAAGATAATGGTTTTACTACAGCAATGGTTGAAATTAAATAAGCTAATATAATAATTACAAGTATTGTTGCCACTATTAAACCTATTTTTTTAATTTGCTCTTTGGAAATTCCGAAATTCAATGCAGAATCGTAGAGCCCCATAGCTAAAGAAGAATTTTTTAATTAAAAAGTTTTGCCCTTAAATAGTTTTGCCTTTACTCCTGCATCCAACCAAGCGTGGGCATAACTTAATGAGGCCAAACTTTCTAACAATAAACCCTTTTCCTCAAAATATTTGGCATCATCAAAATATCTCTTTGCAAAATCCAAAAATTCATTTGCAAGTTTTTTATTTTCTTCTGAGAGATTCTCTGGAATTTTTATATTATTTAATGCTTCATATGTTATCTTTCTGTACTTTTTAATCTTATCCTTTAATTTTTCTTCTAACGCAGAATCATTTTTCATAAAATTTACCTCCATAATGAAAGAAATTCTTTTTCTTTTTCGCTTAAATTTCCGCAGATTATCAAACTTTGAGGAAACTTTTCAGATGAAAAATTTGTTTTTTGTAATTCTTTAAACTTTCTAACAATTATTTTTTCTTCCGCTGAAGACATTCCGCATAAAGCTATGCAAAGTTTATCAACTAAAATTTTTTCCTCATCAACTTTTTTTAGAATCTCTAAAGCCTCGTTAATACTCATAAATCTCTTTTCTTCTTTTGTAATTTTTAAATCTAATAAGCATAGAGTATGTAATCCTGCAACAGAATTTTGCTTTATATACTGGTAAAAAAATTTGGGCTTGTAGTTTTGTTGCCAAAAAGGTATTGAAACAATTCTTCCGAATTTATATTCCTCCAAACCGGTTTTGCCAATTAAATTTAGAATTGAAATTCCGGGAAGAACTTTGGATTCAATATTTAACTTTTTTGATTCGTAGAAGATTTGCATATGGGTTGTTGCTGAGAATGGATTTCCAAAAATTAGCAAAGCTACCTTTTTATTTTTTGCATTCTCTAAAAATTCATTCAGCTTTTGTTCTAAATCCTCCCTGTAAAGCAATTGTATTTTTTTATTTAGCAATCTTTCAAGTTCTTCAATTTTATAATTTGGGTATGCTGAAGTATAACATTCCAAAAAAATTTCATCACAATTCTTTATCTCTTCTAATGCTTCCAATGTAATGTGTTTTGGCTTTAAGCCTATTCCGCAGATAATAAGCATTATAGCTACCTCTTTTTTCCTTTATTTTCTATATAAGTAATCTCATTTAATAAATAAAATAAAGCCTGCCTTTCTTCAATAACCTCAAGCATTCTTTTTTCTGTTTCCTTATCCAAATTTCCTTTTAGCAGAGCCTCAATATACCATTGCGGCAATTTTACAAAAGGAAAATTATTTCCTGGAAAGAATATACTGCCTCTT
>CAYLVV010000021.1:0-9255 GCA_964387215.1 uncultured archaeon | reverse complement strand
GCTTCTATAAATAGATATGTGTATTGTGATATAGAGGAAAATAATTGCATAGAGCTAAATTTTCCGGATTTTAATTTTTCAGTAAAAGCTGAGTTCAAAAATGGTGATTTAGTTTTGGAAAGAGAGTTAAATGAGGAAGAAAAAAAGATCAGCAGCTTTGTTTTAAATGCAACAAAACTTGCTTTAAAATATTTGGATGAATGCGGAATTGAGCTAAAAAAATTTAAAATAAAAACTGATTCGAAAGAAGCTTATGTTACAGCAGGAGAAAAAAAGATTGGCTTTGGGAGCAGTGCTGCGGTTACTGTTGCAACCTGCGCAGCAATCTTAGCTTTTCACGGAATTAACATTGAAGATTATAAAAATAAGGTTTTAATTTACAAACTTTCAGCTTTAGCTCACTATCTTGCACAGGGAAAAATCGGCTCAGCCTTTGATATTGCAGCATCAACCTTCGGCAATATTTTAGCCTATAAAAGATTTAATGCTGATAAAATTCTGCAAGAATTCCAAAACACAAACCTAAAAAGCTTGGTTGAAGAAAAAAATTGGGAACCGTTAATGCTGGAGCCTTTAAAGCTTCCTGAAGGAATGATTGTGAAAGTTATTTATTCTGGTTATTCTGCTTCAACCAAAGAGTTAGTTTTGAAAATGAGGGAATTTAAAAAGGAAAATTCCGAGCAATATTGCCAAATAATGAACAGCATTGCAGAAGTAACAAATGCTTTAATTGAAGCTTTTAAAAAAGAAGATAAAAGCAAAATAATGGAGTTAATAAAGAAAAATAGAGAATTACTGAAACAATTAAGCGATGCCTCCGGATTAAACCTTGAAACAAAAGAGCTTAAAGAAATTTGCGATATTGCAGAATCTTTTGACTTTGCGGCAAAATTTTCTGGTGCTGGCGGAGGCGATTGTGCAATAGCAATAACTTTTAACTCAGAAAATGAAAAATTGCTTGAAGAAAAAATGAAAGAAAAGAATTATGAAATATTAAATGTAAAAATTTCTCCGCACGGTGTTAAAGTAATTTAAATACACAAAAAACTAGTCACTACTGAAAGAAGAATTTTTAAAGAAATTTACATAGGTTTGTTATGATTACTCACGACATAAAAAGCAAGATAAAAATATTTCTAATTTTTTGTTTGCTTTTGATAGCTACAATTATTCTTTACAATTATACCAAACAACAAATAGCTACTCCAAAAGTTAGAGAAGAATTTAATATTAGAGGCTTAACATGGAGAACTATTTCATATTATTACCATCCAGGAATTTATAAAGAAATTTACAATTATGAAAGTAATATTAGGTTGCTTAAAAAAGCAAAAGAAGTTGGCGCAAATTATCTTCTTATAAGAGTCTTTTACAGTGGCACCAAAGATGGTGGATTAGTTGGAAATGATGTTGAGGCTGAACAACAACTAAGGGAAGCAATTGCTATGGCGCATGATCAAAAGATGCACATTCTTTTAACTCCTTATGTGGAATCGAGAGATTACTGGGATAAAAAATGGATTCTCTCTGAAGAGGTATGGACTGATATTGTTTTGAAATGGGCAAGCTTTGCTGAAAAAAATAATGTTGAAATGTTCGCCCCTGGTGTTGAAATGAATCTAATTTTAGATAAAGAAAAAGTTGGAGCTTGGTTTAAAGAAATTTTGCCCAAGATTCGAAGCGTTTACAGCGGCAAAGTTATAACTGCTGAACACTTTGATATTGAAAGATCCTAGATGAAGCTGGTTCATTTGAGGGCTATGATTGTATTGGAATGACTGTGTTTCCAAGAAAAGAATATTATGGAGTAAGTGATATTAGAAGTATGGAAGATTACAAAGATTATGTGGAGAATGAAGCAAGCATAATAGACATGCTTTCAAAAAAATATAATATTCCCTGCAAACTTGCTGTTCCTATGGGGCTTGATTATTGGAAGGGAAGCTATGAAAAACAACCCAATCCAGATGCAGCAATAGTAGCTCAGGCAACAAGTTTAGGACTGAATATTTTTAAAGATCATAACTTTACAGGAGTTTTTATTTCTCATTGGGCTTCAGAACCTGATCATTTTGGAACAAGAAAAGATGTTGAGATTGTGCTTAAAGAACATTGGACTGAAGCAGATTAATAAACTTATTTTCAACTTCAAAAGTTTTAACACAAACAAAAAAGCAAAACTTTAAATATAACTTTTTCCTTTTTTGTTCGGTGATTTTATTATGGCAAAGAAAAAGAAAAAAACAAAAAAGAAAAAAACAGCCAAAAAGAAGAAAAAGAAAAAGAAGAAGAGGTAGGTGGCTGAGTTAGCCACCAATTTTTTTATTTTTAAAATGTTTGTTTCTTTCTTTTTCTATGTCTGATGAAATAAGCCAAAGAAAACTTGAACATATTAGAATTGTATTGGAAAAACCTGTGCAGTATGGCATAAAAACAACAGGTTTTGAAAATTATACCTTAAACTATAATTGCTGCCCTGATTTAGATTTTAATGAAGTTAGTACTGAAGTTGAATTCCTTGGAAAAAAGTTTTCAGCACCGATAATGGTTGATGCAATAACCGGAGGCTGTAAAGAGGCTGAAAAAATAAATAAAGCTATTGCTGAGGTTTGTGAAAAATTTAATATCGGCTTTTGTTTAGGAAGTCAAAGAGCGATGCTTAAGAATAAGGGATTGTGGAAAACTTATTATGTTAGGGATGTAGCTCCTAATATTTTTATTGCAGGAAATATCGGAATAACACAGCTTAAGGATTATTCTAAAGAGGAAATTTTGGATGCTTTAAATAAAATAGAAGCTGATGCATTAGTTGTACATTGTAATGCTGCACAGGAAGTTTTGCAAAGAGAAGGCACAACAAATTTTAAAAATTCTTTAAATAACCTAATATCTTTTGCAGAAGATTTTGAAATGCCAATAATTGTTAAAGAGGTTGGCTCAGGCATAAGCAAAAATATTGCAGAAAAGTTAGCTTTTACAAAAATCTCAGCATTAAATATTGCCGGAGCTGGGGGCACATCTTGGTGCAAGGTAGAAATTTTTAGAAATCCTAAACTTAGAGATACTTACGCTGAGTTTGGTTTACCTACTGCATTCCTTTTGGAGCAGATTGCAGAGGTTTTTCCAAAACCTATAATTGCTTCAGGCGGCATAAGAAACGGTTTGCAGATTGTTAAAGCTCTTGCTTTAGGAGCTAAATTATGTGCATTTGCATATCCAGTATTAAGAAAATATTATGAAGATGATAAAACAGGTATAGAAGAATTATTAGAAAATATAATTCATGAAACAAAAATTGGATTATTTTTAATAAATGCAAAAAATTGCAAAGAGGCCAAAGGAAAAATAATAAAACTCAAAGAGCGAAATTAATTCTATTTATTGCATAACAATTTCTCCAATTTTTTTGCAGAATTTGTATTTAGAATATTTTTGGCTTCAGCCCAACCTCTTCGCGCAACATAAACTCCTAATTTTGCATATCTCAAATGTTCTACATTATGCGCATCGCTGCCGATACTTAATTTTAAACCTAATTCAACAGCTTTCTTTACATTAACATCATTTAAATCAAGCCTATTTGGAAATGCATCAATTTCTAAATAACAATTATTCTCTTTAGATTTTTCCAGCAATATTTCAACATCAACATTATAGGCGCTTCTTTCATTAATTACTCTTCCAGTAGGATGTGAAATCACTCTTACATAAGGGTTTTCCATAGCCTTAATTATTCTTTGAGTCATTTCTTTAGTAGTTTGTTTGAATTTCCAATGCACACCAGCAATAACAAAATCTAACTGCTTTAATGCTTTATTTGGCATATCAATTTTTCCATTTGGAAGAATATTAACTTCAAGACTTTTAAATACCCTTATTGGATACTTTTCTTGTAAGTTTTCAATTTCTTTTATCTGCTGCTTTAATCTTTTTTCATTTAAACCTCTCGCGATTGCCAAACCTTTGCTGTGGTCAGAAATTGCAATATATTTATATCCAAGCTTAACAGCTCTTTTTACCATTTCCTCAATAGTATTAACACCATCACTATATTTAGTATGCATGTGCAAATCCCCTTTGAATTCTTTCTCTTCAATTAACTTAGGAAGTCTATTTTCTAAAGCAGCTTCTATTTCTCCCCTATCCTCTCTTAACTCAGGCGGCATATATGCTAATCCTAATTTTTTGTAAATCTCTCTTTCATCTTTTCCAGCAATTTGCTTATTATCTTTCTTTCTAAAAAGCCCGTATTCATTTAATTTAAATCCCTTCTTTATTGCAATCTGCCTTAACTTTATATTATGAGCCTTATTCCCTGTGAAATATTGTAAAGCAGAACCGAAGCTTCTTTCAGCAACAACTCTCAAATCAACTTCCAAATTATTTTCATATAATCTTATAACTGATTTTGTTTTTCCTTTTGCAATAACTTCTTTTGCCTGCGGCAAACTGCAGAATTTTTCCATTACTGACAGGGGGTTATTGCTTATAATCAATATATCCAAATCTCCAACAGTTTCTTTTCTTCTGCGAAATGAGCCAGCAACAACAATTTTCTTTACCTCTCTTAATTTTTTAAGTTCTGAAACCAACTCTTCTGCAAGAGGAATTGCATAGCCTAATAACATTCTTTTCTGCTTTTTAGCCAATTCAATTCCATGCAATATTTCTTCCTCAAGTTTAATATCAAAGCCGGGAAGCTTTCTAATTAATCCCTTTTTTGCAACTTTCTCTAAATCAGCTAAATTTCTTACTTTTAGCTTTTTATATAAGATTTTGATTCTTTTCGGACCTAAACCAGGAACATTCATCAAAGCTTCAACATCAATTGGCATTTCTCTTTTTAAATCTTCATAATATTTTAGCTTTCCAGTTTTCAAATATTCAACAATCTTTTCTGCAATACTTTTACCAACTCCAGGAATTTTCTGCAATGCTTTAATACCGCCTTTTTCAAAAACCTTTTCAATATCTTCAGCCAGAGTTTGGATATTCATTCCAGCTTTTCTATAAGCTCTGGGCTTAAACTCAACACCTTTCATTTCTAACAAATCAGCAATCTCAAAAAGCAGCTCTGCAACTTCCTGATTCTTCATAGTGCAAAGAGGTATTTTTAAAATTTAAAAATTTCCCAGAAGAAACTCCCTAAGCGGAACAATCTTAATATTTTTATATTTTTGGAATTTTGGCTAAATACTCTAGCCAAATTTCCGAATTTTGGCTATTTTATTTGCCTAAATTCTATCTCCAATTTTTTGCAAAATTCCTTAATCTTTTCTCTCTGTAATGAAGTGCTGCCTTTTTTATCCATTAATACGAAATTTACCCCTTCAATTGTCTTTTTTACTGCTTCTTTAAATAGCTCTATATTTAATTTTTCCAAATTGTATTTTGCAATAAGATGTCCATAAGCGATATTATCCTTATTTTGCAAAATTCTGCTGAATTTTGCAGCATAATGATTTCCTCCACAGCATAAAGCAATTTCAAAATTCTCTCTATGCATTTTATAGAAATTTTTTATTCCTTCTAATACAGCATTTGCTAATATTTCTAGAGCCTCTTTATTTTTCCATTCCTCCTTTGTTGAGCCTATTTCCATAAATGAAATAGGCTTTTCTGCATAAGGACCATGATGCGTTACCTCTAAGCTTAATAAAAATTCTTCTTTGAGATTGCTTTCTTCATAAAATTTCCTTAATGCGTTAAATAAAGCCCTATTCAATAATGCCGAACATTTAACCAATGTAAAATCTTTTCCTCCTAGCATTGCTTTTCCAAAATTGCCCACGGGATGTACAGTAAAACATTTTATGCTTTTTTCACTTTTATGCGTGCTTAAAAATACTATCTTTTCTCCAGGAGCATTATCAATATTTTTCGCAAAAATATGTAACTCATTGCATATTGCTAAGTAACAATTTTCATTCTCATATACTTTATTGCCATCAAAACTTACTTCACACTCTTTAAAATTTCCTAGTTCTAAAATAATCGGTAATATATTTTTACCAACTTCACACTTCTTAGATACAACTATGCATACTTTATCCATATTTTTCCACTAGCAGTTTTAAAGCATCCTTAGTATTTTCCAATGTTTCCTTAATATTTTTCCCAATCCAATAATCAAATGCCTCAATTAAATTTCCCTTCTCAGCATTTGGAGCATCATTCCAAAAATATCTATTTTTCCTTCTTTCTAAAATTCCAATATTAATGAGTTTCCCTAAGTGGTATCTTATTAGCTTTTCGCCTATCTCCTTATTATATTTCTCCTTGATGAAGTTTTGTATATCTAATGTAGTAGGTGCAATTTTTTTGCTTAAAGTTAATGAAAATAGCGCATCCAAAACTTCTAAGCAGGAAGTTCTGCTTTCCTGTAAAGAAATTAGGCCCAATGCTAACGCAAACCATCTAAGTAAAGATTTTTTTGCAAGTTTAACTTCAGGGGGAAAATCTAGCTGCCTCAATAAAAATTCCTTTCTTGCATAAGCAGATTCTGGAAATGACATAATAAATTCTAACTTAAGAATTTAAAATAACTTTTGCTCTGTATTATGCTATGCTGCTCTTGGATACACATTTCCATCCTTATAGATTATTGCTAAGAAGGAGACAGCCTGTTGAGCTAACAATAGATCTAGTAAATGATAGTGATAAAGATTCTCTTATTGCAATAGAAGTCAGCTTAGATAAAATGCTTTCATTTACAA
Organism: uncultured archaeon; assembly: GCA_964387215.1. Lineage (GTDB taxonomy): Archaea > Iainarchaeota > Iainarchaeia > Iainarchaeales > CAYLVV01 > CAYLVV01. The sequence continues at coordinate 2,539 of CAYLVV010000021.1, read as the reverse complement.
AAGGGGGCCTTAAAAAGGTTGAAAAAGTAATGGAAAAATTGGAAGCTAAAAGGCGTAAAAGATTTTATTTTTCAATTTACCCTCATGTTGCAGCTTCACCAGGAGAATATAATGTGCAAATAGTTATTACTGAATATGGTAGAGATTATAATGATATTAAGAGAAAAATAACAAAAAGAACAAAGCTGACTGTAGAATAGCTTTTTAAAAATTTTGAGGCTTAATATAAATACTAATTTTGCGAGGTGATAGTTTGTTAGAGAAGAGTTATATAAACCCTTTTGGCATTACTGTGGATGAGAAATTGGTAAAGAAACTTCTTGAGAAGGAATTTGAAATGAGAGCTAAGCAACCAGAACCATGGACTAAAACTAAATATAGGCCTTATGCAAAAATGAGAACTAAAAAGAGTAAAAAGGATTAATTTTAATTACTCTATTCCCTATTTATTCTATGAATGTTAATATAGGGGATGAGGAATTAAATCTGGTTGATTTGATCCAAAAACCTACTTGGAAAACTATGCTCCTTGATTTAGTTAGAAGAAATAAGATGAATCCATGGGATATTGATATTTGTTTATTAGCTCAAAAATATTTAGAAAGAATCCAAAATATGCAGGAAAAAAACCTAAGGATACCTGCAAATGCAATTCTTGCCTCTTCAATTTTGCTCAGATATAAAGCATATTATATAAAAATCTCAAGTTTGAAAGAATTTGAAGAAGCTCTTGATGAAACTCAAAAGGAAAAACTTGAGGAAGAAGCAAAAAAATTAGCAGTAGATTTTGAATTGCCAACTTTAATAGCTCCAAAGCTTATAAGAAGAGGCTCAGTAGCTTTGGATGATTTAGTATTAGCAATTGAATCGGTTTTACAAAAACATAAAAGAAAAAGATTATTGGCAGAGATAAATTCTCCAAAATTCCAAATACCTATTGAAGAAGTTTCTCCACAAAAAAAATTGGATGAGCTTTATGAAAAAATTAAAGTGCTTGTTGATGAAGAAGGATTTTTGCATTTTTCAGAATTAACAAAAGAACAAACAATTTTGGAAAAAGCGGAAACCTTTGTTTATTTACTTCTACTTTCCCATCAGCAAAAGATTAATATTTGGCAAGAGGAATTTTTTGGGGAGATTTTTATAGCTTTAATTTAAGCATAGTACGTAGGCCCTTGTTCTTCCTCCAATGTTTTTGTATGTTTTTGAATTGCTTTTAATTTCTTCAAATACTCTGTAATTTCACTTTCAACTTTTTTAGCTTCCTCTTCTAAAGGCTTAACATCTATATTAAACTCAAACATCTGATTTAATTTCTTAATAATTTCCGCAGCTGCCTTATAGTCGGTAGTCATCTTTACTGTTGATAGTAAAGAAATTGCTTCAATATCAGTATACTTTAGCTCTAATAAAATTAATGCTGTAATTCCGGAAGTAACCCCCTCTTCAACTTCTTTTATATTATATTTAGAGAATATTTTTTTTGATTTGTCGTTGGCAGCAATTCCATAAACCTCATATTCTTCCTCTTCTGTTCTTATTCCACTTAATGAAATAACCCTCTTAATTTTCTTTTGTTGAATCCATTCCGCAATTGCCCTTGCAAAATCATCCATATATCTATTAGGAATTATCTGCTCAGAAAGAATTACAACAAGCTTATATTCATCATTTATAAAGATTCTTGAAGGATGCAAAGGCTTACTTTCTCTAACCCTGATTATAGGAATAAAAATATTGGAGTAAATATAGCCAAACCTTCTAAAATTTAATTTTTCAATTAAGAATTTTGCAGCAATTGTTCCTGTTAAACCTATTCCAGGGAAACCCTCTATTAATGTATACTTACTTAAATCTCTTTCTTCCAACTCTCTAATCTCAACCTTTACAAATTCATCATTCATTTTATCACCAATACAATAATCAACTTTTATATTAAAAGTTTTTTGTTTAAATTTTAATTAAATGAATGATGAAAAAATTTCTGAAGCTAAAAAATTAATTGAGGCAGCTTTATTTATTTCTGCACAGCCTCTAACCTTATCACAACTTCACAAAATAATTAAAGATATTTATATTTTAAGGGAGGCCTTGAAGAAATTAACTGAAGAATATTCCCAAAAAGATTCAGCTTTATTTATTGAAGAAACAATAAACGGTTTTCAAATGAGAATTAAACCTGAGTATTCTGCAAAGGTTAGCATATTTGCTCCTGAAAGTGAGTTAAGTAAATCTGTGCTTAAAACACTTGCAATTATTGCAGTAAAACAACCTATAAAGCAAAGTGATCTAATAAAATATAGAAGTAATAAAGCATATGATGAAGTAAAAATTCTTTTGGAGAAGGGTTACATTTCTAAAGAGCCTAAAGGCAGAACATTTTTGCTTAGGACAACCAAAAAGTTTTTAACCCATTTCGGTAGCTCCCTAAAACAATATAATTAAAATAAATTAAGCTGAAATTTTATAAGAAGAAAAAATAGGGGTGATATTTGATGAGCATCTTAAAGAAGGTTTTACAGCCTCAAACTGAAGAGAT
>CAYLVV010000020.1:0-9338 GCA_964387215.1 uncultured archaeon | reverse complement strand
TATGCATAAGGTATTTGGTAGAAGAGCTAAAGCCATTGCTTATTGGAAGCTATATTAATAAAATTCAGGAAGTTGAGAAAGGAGTCTTCAAATTTAAACTACATACAAAAGAAGGAAGTAAAAATTTGATAATAACTCCTAAGTGTTTTTATTTTACTTCCTATAGTTTTAAAGCTCCAATAAAGCCTCACGGCTACAGTTTGTTTTTGAGAAAGAGGTTGGAAAATGAGAAGATTTTGGATGTTAGGCAGCATAAATGGGAAAGAATTGTAACTATTGAAACCAAGAATTATATAATACTTTTAGAATTATTTGCAAACGGCAATATAATTCTCTTAGATAAAGAGTTCAATATCTTGATGCCATTTCGCAAAGAGATATGGAAGGATAGGGAAATTAAAAAGGGAGTAAAATACGCATTTCCTAAAGCAGAAAAAATGGATGCTCCATTTAATGCTGCAAAAGTTGAAAAATGTATAAAAGGAAAAATTTCTTTTAAAGAACTATTATCAAAATTAAATGTCGCTCCTATTTATTTGGAGGAAGCGTTTAAGGAAACTATTGAAAAGAATAAAAGCATAAAAGAATTAGCAAAATTTTTGAATGAAATTTACGGAATGAGAAAGAGAAAAAATGTTTGTATTGTTGAGCACAAAGGAATTAAGCTAGTGCCTATTAAACTAAAGAATTTCAAAATTTTAAAGGAGTATGAGGATTTAAATTCTGCGTTGGATGAATATCTCTCGAAAGAAATTTTACAGAAGGAAGAATTAGAAACTTTAAGTAAAAAAGAAAGTAAAGTAAAGGAGCTAAAATTTAATCTGGAAAAAATTCTAAAAAGAGAAAAAGAGTTAGTAGGAGAGATTGAAAAATTTAAAAAAAGTGGAGAATGGCTTTATTTGCATTATGCAGAAGTTCAGAATTTATTAAAATTAACAAATGAACTCATAAGAAAAAAACTTTCTGAAAAGGAAATTTTGGAAATTCTTAAGGAGAAATTTCCATTTAAAATTAAAAAAATTGATATTAAGAAAAAGGAAATTATTGTTCAAGCCACTTAAGTTATGTAGAAGTTAATAGTTCTATAAATTCTTCTTTATTTGCAGAGGGGCTTAAACTTCATAGTTATGTAGAAATTGTTTCTATTGTGTAGGAATCTCTTTTTCATCTACGATAAAAACATCGCTTACTGCTGTAACCGCTGAATATGGAATTTGTATTACCTTTTCCTTCACATTCAATCTTTTTATAAGCTTGCTATCCCTGTCAACTTCTACTAACAATGCTTCTATTTCGCCAGAAACTTCATCAATCAATAAGTCTGTTAACTTACCTACTTCTTCCCCTCTGTTTGTTATTACTCTTTTTGTAGCCAATTGCCTTGCAATAGTATACTTATACATATTATATCACTTTATAAAAAAGCACATACAGATATTTAAAGCTTTTCCTAAAGCAAATATACATAACATGACACCACTAAAAAGCAAAGAATTTTATATGCCCCAAGAGCTTTTAAAAGCTTTACGTAGGCAGCATTATGCTGTTTTTGGCCACTCTGCAGTTAAATTATGCCACTATACAAAAGCTTCAATAAAGCAGGAAAAAGTATGCTATAAAGAAAAATTTTATGGGATAAAATGTCATAGATGCCTACAAATGTCTCCTGCAGTAGTTTTTTGCAATCAACAATGTATTTATTGCTGGAGGCCTTTGGCCAGAGTAGATATCAAAAAGCTTAACGAAGCATATTGGCCTCCAAACGAGATAGTAAAAAAAGCAATAGAAGAACAAAAACAGCTGCTTAGCGGCTTGGGAGGCATAAAAGAAAGAATTGATCTTAAAAAATTTGAAGAAGCTCAAAAGCCAAAACATGCTGCAATAAGCTTAAGCGGAGAACCAACACTATATCCAAAAATAGGAGAACTAATAGGAGAATTCTTTAAGGCTAAATTTTCAACAGTATTTTTAGTTACTAATGGCACATTTCCGCAAAGATTATTAAATCTTGAAGTAATGCCTACGCAACTTTATTTAAGCCTTGAAGCTATTGATGAAAAAATGCATATTAAGATAAATAGGCCAATTGTGCAAAATACTTGGAAAAATATTAATGAAAGTTTAAATGTTTTAAAAAGTTTAAATAAAAAAACTAGAACTTGTATTAGAATTACTGCAATTAAAAATTGGAATATGGAAAATACTGCAAAAGAATTTGCATCGCTTATTGCAAATGCAAAACCAGACTTTGTTGAAGTTAAAGGCTATTCTTGGGTTGGATTTAGCAGACATAGATTACAGGAAGAAAATATGCCTTCTATGAAAGAAGTTGAAAGCTTTGCAAAAGAAATAAATGAATTTTTGAATTACAAAATTTCAGATAAACACATAGATGCGAGAGTTGTTTTATTGGAGAAAGGAGAAAAAGAAAGAAAAATTAATTTTTAACTATTCCATTGCAATTTCTTCAACTTCTCCTTTTGGTTCAACTTCCATAAAAATCTGATTTTGGAATTTATAAATTTCAGCATCAGGATCTTTCCATGAGTCCTTAAATAATCCTGCTTTTATAGAAACTTGCTGCAAAAAAGTTAATGGGTCCCAATTCCATTCTACTGCTACTTGCGGCAATAAAACTCCTGAAAATCTTCCCTTCTTTAAAAGTAAGCCATCCTTGCCTATTTTTATCTGCTCAGGAAAGCTTTCCTTTTCTCCTTTAAGCTTTTCAGGTTTGCTTAGTATGCTAACCTCAACAACTACTTCCTCTAATTCTTTTGCTGATAGAGGCTCAAACCTAGGGTCGCGGAATGCTGCATTTATTGCGGAGTGCTTAACTGCTTGCCATAAAGGCATTATGCCCTCTATAAAACCAATGCAGCCTCTTAATTCTTTTGTAGGAAATTTATGCAAAGTAACAAATACTCCACAACGAGCATTAAATTTCTCGTCAGGACTTGGATCAGCTAAAATTTTTCCAGTAGCCAAAAAATATTCTATAGTTTTTCTAGCAAGCTTAACTAATTTAGCTCCATCTTCCAAAGTAAACATAAACCAATTTTTCTTCAAAAAGAATAAAACCATTATGCTATAGAAAACTTTTTTATTTTCCTTCTTCCTCTCTAAGATATGCTATATACAAAAAGCTTGGATTCGCTGCTTATAAGATTAATTGAGGATGATTCAATAATTGCATTAGGAAGTTCAACCTATGCTGAAAACTTTATTAAAAAATTAGCATTACATATTAACACAAATGAACTAATAGTAAAAATTTTACCGACCTCTTTTAAAATTTCAAAATTATTACAAGAATATAAAATCCCTGCTGCTGATTTAAACGAGGATGAAATTGATTTAGCAATAGAATTTTCCGAATCCGTAGATAAAAGTTTGAATTTTGTTAAAACAAATACTACTTCACTAATTAGAGATAAAATAATAGCATCCTCCGCACTAGAACTTATTGTTGCAACCCATTTAGAGGAATTAGAAAAAAGACTAAGCAGATTAATTCCAGTTGAAATTAGCGGATTTGGAATTAAAAAAACTTTATTACTTTTGGACCAATTTGGAAAAGTTAGATTAAGAACTAAAAAGAAGCTGCCAGTAAAAACAGAAAGCGGAAATTTTTTGGCTGATGTTTTAATAGACAAAATTCACGATTTGCAAGATATGGATTATGAACTCAAAAAAATTCCCGGAGTAGTTGAAACTGGATTATTTTTCGGTTTTGCTGATAAAGCAGTACTTAAAAAGAAAAAAGGATATTGTATTGTTGAATCTTAATTGAAATTTATATTTAAAAATTAGTCAAATATTTGAACGTTTTTTATTAAATTTCGTTCAAGAATTTGACGAATGGAAATATTTTTAAAAGGAAAAATACAGAATTACTTATGGAGATAAGCCCCAAACTTGTTAGATATATAATAAGCACAACGGAAAAAAAAATTCAAACATTGCCTGCGCAAAGGAGAGACGTTTATAATGAAATAAAAAAGGGCATGACAATTCTGTGGGGCTTACGCGGAGTTGGAAAAACAACGCTAATGTTGCAGCATTTAAAAGAAAATAAGGGCTTGTACTTTAAGCTAGATCACTTTCTATTTAATGCACATAAAATATACGAAATTGTAGACTATTTTCATGCAAAAGGCTATACAAATTTTTATCTGGATGAAATCCATACCTATAAAAACTGGTACAAAGAGCTCAAAGACATCTACGATGATTTTGATATAAATGTTGTTGCGAGCGGCTCTTCAGCTATTGCTTTATCCAAAGGCTATGCATACCTAACTAGAAGGGCTAAATTTATTCATGTAGAACCCCTGAGCTTTAGAGAGTATTTAAATCTAAAATACAAAACGCAAATAAAAAAGCTCAAATTGAAAGATATTCTCGAAAATCCGCAGGAAACGATAGCCAAGCTCGAACTTAAAATTAAAAATTTGGAAGAAGAGTTCAATTTTTACGTAAGATACGGGGGTCTCCCAATTGTTTTTTCTTTGGATTTCCATCCATCTTTTTATGTCCAGATAACAAACAGAATACTTACATATGATCTGCTATATTTAAACATCTCAAGAGAAACAATTCTAAAAGCAAAACAAATTATACCCTTCTTAGCAAAATCATCACCTGGAGAAATCAACATAGAATCAATTTCAGCATCTTCAGGAATATCCAAAGGGACTCTCTATATTATTTTTGATGTTCTGAAAAAGGCCGGGCTGCTTCATAGCATTACTCCTTATACAAAATCAGCTCACTCAAAGCTGCGGAAACAACCAAAATTTTATTTCGCCCACCCCTCATTAAGACACAATCTGCTAATAGATATAGGCGAAAATGAAAATATAGGCAGCTATAGGGAGGAATTTTTCTTTTCAGCTATTAAAAATTATTTTAAGAGTATTAACTACATAAAGGGCGAACGGAAAAATCCGGATTTTATTGCAAACGGCTATTTATTTGAAATCGGCGGAAAAAGAAAATTAAAAAAAGAGTACAGAAAAGAGGTAATAGTAGTAAAAGATGATATAAATGCAGAACATCCGCTGCTGCTATTCGGATTTCTAAATTAGTCAAATATTTGAACGTTTTTTATTAAAATTCGTTCAAGAATTTGACGAATGGAAATGCCAGGGGAGGGACCCGAAAAAACTTTTAGAAAAATATTTTGCAAACTTTGTTTGCAAATTTTTCAACAAAGTTGAAAAGTTTTATCAAAAATTAGAATCCCCTATGTGCCTCACAAGGAGGCACATGCGAGGGGAGGGATTCGAACCCTCGATCTTCCGATTATGAGTCGGACGCTCTAACCAGCTGAGCTACCCTGGCACAAAAAAGTTAATTGAAGAAGAAATTTTAAATTAATTCATTTGAAAAAAAGCGTGTTCTTTAATTTATAAATCTTGCTAACAATTCTATCAAATGATTTCGCTGCCTCTGAATCGGGATTGCTCAGAACAAATGGATTTCCAGAATCTCCAGAATTTACAATTTTAATATCAATGGGAATCCTTCCCAAAAATTCAACATTTAACTCGTCTGCTGCCTTTTTCCCTCCACCAACCTTAAATAAATCTATCCCCTTTCCGCAATAAGGACACCTAAATCCTGACATATTTTCAATTATCCCAACAACAGGTATATTAACTTCTTGTGCAAATTTTACTGATTTTCTTGAATCAAGCAATGCAACATCTTGTGGAGTTGTCACAATTATTGCACAATTAGGTTGTATTAATTGTGCAACACTTAAGGGCTCATCTCCAGTCCCTGGTGGCAAATCAACAACTAAATAATCTAAATTTCCCCACTCCACATCTTCAATAAATTGTTTTATCACTTTCATTTTCATAGGCCCCCTCCAAACAACAGCCTGATCATTATTAGACAACAAAAAGGCTATAGACATCACTTTAATCTCACTATTTCTGCCTATTGAAACTTTTACAGGTTTTATGCTTGTTGGTGATATTTCAAGCTTTGCATCCTCTATTCCAAGCATCTTTGGAACATTTGGACCATGAATATCTGCATCAAATAAGCCAACCCTATTACCATCTAAAGCAAGCTTAACTGCCAGATTTACTGCAATAGTAGTTTTACCTACTCCGCCCTTGCCGCTCATAACAACTATCTTTTGTTGAATTTTATTTTCACCAAATTTGCATTTATGCACTCTTTACACCTTCCGTTTTGTTTGCGAGAAGTGCTTCGCCGGGGGCAGGATTCGAACCTGCGCGTCCATAAGGACACCTGGTCTCAAGCCAGGCGCGTTTGACCACTCCGCCACCCCGGCCTAAAAATATTTGGCTTAGAAAGGTTTTAAAATGGAAAATTTCCTTTGAACTAAACTAATCTTTGCGTGAGGAAATTTGTGAAACCTAGCTCTTTTGCATAATTAATTACTCTTTCATATTCCTCTTTATACAGCCTTCTATTTATCTCCTCAAATTTATAAGCCTCAAATTCCGGCCTGTATTGAGCTAAAATATTAAGCCTTACATCCTTGCCTAAATGCTTAGCAATCCACTCAAGAATAGGCAATGCATCGCTCTCTATTAAGCTTGGAATAACTAAAAGCCTGATAAGCAATTCTGCTTGCTCTCTAGCTATTAAAAAATTTCTTTTTGCTGCTTTAGGATAATTATAAGCAAGGCTATACTTTACTGCATTTTCTTCATTAAAATATCTAAAATCTGCTAAATAAATATCAACTATGCCATCTAAAATTTCCAAAGCTTCTTTGCTCATATACATATTTGTATTGAAAATTATTGGAATATTCGCTGAGTTTGAAACCAGGCTGAGTGTTTTAAGGATATTATAAATATAGCAGGTCGGCTCACCACCAACAAAATTAATATTTTTGTGCTTAGCTAGATACATCTTCTCTATCCATCTTGCAACTTCTTCCTCACTTTTTTCTGCACCTAATGCTGGTGTAATGCTGTGGGGAGCGTTTTGGCAATAGCAGCATCTCATATTACAGCCAGCAGCGAATAATGTTGCAGAAGGAATTAACTCTGGTTCCTCACCTAAATGGGTATGCATGCCAAAAACTTTCCATTTAGTGCCAACTTTGCAGAAGCCTAACTTCTCAAACCTATTAACCTTGCATCTCCTTTCGCAAAAAGTACAGCTTTGCAAAATTTTCTCAGCTTTTTCAATTTTTTTCTCCAGTAAACCCTTCTCTTTTGCAATTAAAAATTTCGCTAAGGCTTCATTCCGCAATATTTTCTCATATCTTTCTAAACCCCTAACCATATTTATAATTTCAACTTTTAAATAAAATACTTTATCTAACCTAGTCAAAAAAACATCATAAGTTATACTGGAATCAAAACAATATCAGCATAACAATCTTCATCTTTTTGGCCGTCTAAATCGTCATCTATTCCATTATTACAAATCTCATAACAACCTTCGTCAATAGCGCCATCGTTATCATCATCTGTTGCATTCCAGCAAATCTCTTCAGGAGCGTAAACAGCAAACTGCAGAGTAGTTTCATTATTAGTTTCATCAAACTCTTCAACCTTTTCATCGTAATCTACAATAATCTTTACGGAATGCAATCCTGTGGAAAAGTTGCTCAAAGGTATTGAGAATTCAGCGGTTTTAATTTCTGCAGCTTTTATGCCGTAAAAGCTTTTGGTATAAAGTTGGCTGTTGTCTATTAAAAGTACTGTTTTCCAGTTTATGCTATTATCTACATCTACACTACTTGCGTTTTGGATTTGGACGGTAATTTTTACCTCTTCATCAGATGTGGTGAGGAAATCAGATTTATTTATTGTTGCACTTTTTATAATTAAATCCGGATATTTTGCTACAGGCAAACATTCTCCCAAGCAGCAGTATGCTGTATCAGCAGCATTAACAAAACCTCCTGCTGAGCAGAATTCTGTTGTTGGATTACAAATAGTTCCTCCTATGTCTGAACAGGTTCGAGATGGTAAGGTTTTTTTCTGTGGCTGCAAACTTTCCTCACTACCGAAAGAAATTGAAGCAAAGTTCTGATTCCAGTGAGCAGCGTATGCATTTTGAGATGTTAAAGTAACCTTTTTCTCAGAAAGATTGGAGTTTTGATATACAAGGCCAGAATCTTGATACGTGAGGTTTGAGTTTTGGTAGATTAGATTGGAGTTTTGGTAGAATATATTACCAGAGCTATTAGAATCTTGGATTAGCAATGATGGATAAAGAGGTGAGCTTACAATCTCATATTGGAGATCTTTATTCATTTTGATACTAAAACGACTGGTCATTGCAAAAGGGTTAAGATGAGAACAATAAATATATTGGTTATCTTGGGTTATTGATAAGCTATCGGAATCATCTCCCCCAAAGATTTTCTTTGCAACAATTTGCATATCGGATTTTTTTATTTTGAGGATTAAAGCATCACTAGAGCCTTGGCCTTCTGACTCAGTATAGCCAACTGCATAGAGATATTGGTCGTCTTGGGTTATTAAAAATAAGCCATCGTGCCAATCTCCTCCATAGAGTTTCTTTGCAACAATTTGCATATCGGATTTTCTGATTTTGAGGATTAAAGCATCATAGTCACCTGAGCCTTCTGACTCAGTATAGCCAACTGCATAGAGATATTGGTCGTCTTGGGTTATTAAAAATAAGCCATCGTGCCAATCTCCTCCATAGAGTTTCTTTGCAACAATTTGCATATCGGATTTTCTGATTTTGAGGATTAAAGCATCACTGAGGCCTTGACCTTCTGAGCGAGTCCAGCCAGCTGCATAGAGATATTGGTCGTCTTGGGTTATTGATGATAATCTATCTTCCTTATTTCCGCCGTAAATTTTCTTTGCAGCAATTTGCATATCGGATTTTTTTATTTTGAGGATTAAAGGATCTCCCCAGCCTTGACCTTCCGAATAAGTGTAGCCAACTGCATAGAGATATTGGTCGTCTTGGGTTATTGAGGACAGCTCCTCGTCATCCCCCCCTCCATAGGTTACATTATCTACTAAATCAAGGTTGGATTTGTTAATTTTTAAAACTGCTGCATTCCAATCGCCTACGGGGGATTTTACACCTGCACAGTATAAATAGTTGTTGTCTATTACAGCCTCTCTACAAGCGATATTTTCCCACTGAGGAAATTTTTGCAGAATTTCAATATTACTTGCTGAAGTTGCATTTGGGTTTCCATAATAAGCATAGATTGTTTTTGAAGTATTTGCTGGTAATGAGTCTAGCTTCACATAAGCCAGAATGTTTTTGTTAGTTGTATCGCAGGTTTTTATATAAAAACCTAGCTGTGCGGCATCATCAGAGTCTATAAAGCGTAAGTCTTGGCAGTT
>CAYLVV010000019.1:0-9382 GCA_964387215.1 uncultured archaeon | reverse complement strand
ATTAGGGGTTGAGTTTGAGTTGAGTAGTGAGAAGATTGGGAGTGAAAGCAGAATAGCTGTAGAGGGGATTTCTTTTTGTCCTTTGTAAATTCCAAAAATAATAAAAATTGGAATTTGTAAAGGTCAAATTAAGAGAAACAGCCAAAGAGGTATTGTAACGGATTTGTTTTTATAAGTGACTTCATCTGTTTGTGCAACAGTAAAACAACGCTTTCCTTTTAAAGGTTTTTTTCCCCTGCCCCCAACCTCAATAAAAATTTCTTTCCCTTTGTATTTAATCACAAAATCTACATCCAATCCATTTTTGGAAAAATATACTTTGAAGCCCTTATTTGCAAGAACTGAAAGCACTGCCTCCTCTCTGAGAATTCCAATATCTAAATCCGCTCCGAGATGTTTTAGAAGAGCTACGCGCAGAGAAGGGGATCTAAAATATATTTTGGGCTGCTTTCTTAATGAGGCTTTTATATTATTTACTTCAATTATAAGGCCTGATTCGTGCAGAGCATTAAGTAAAGATGAAATTGCTGTTTTGCTTATGGAAAGCTCTTTTGAGATTTTTCTAACACTTATCTCTGCAGTAGAGCTCGTTGCAATATAAAAAAGAATTTTCATAGCATCCTTTATTGTGGAACTCTTAAAACTGTCTATATACAGAAGGTCTTCATCAACAACCTTCGAGGCAATGTCATAAATATAGATAGGAACGAGCTTTTTATCGATGTGTAAAGATATTGGAAACCCTCCAATTTCTAAATATTCTCTTAGCAACCGTTTTGCTTTGGGATTTGCCTTTCTCTCTTCTATTAATAGTCTTTTATACGGGTTTCTTGAAATGCAGGCATCTAAAACGTTAATGCTGTTTGTAGAAATTCCATTTAATTGGCAATATTCGGAAAAAGATAAAGGGGGTGCCTCATAGAAATAAGCCCTTCTTTTTAATATTTTAGATTTCAGTCGCAAACTTGAAGATCCGGAAATTAAAAAGAAAACATCATTAAAAATATCAAACGCATTCTTGAGTTCAGATGCCCAATTTTCCTTCTTATGCATCTCATCGATTATAACAACATGTGGTGGATCAACCAACTCTCTGTATGTTTTAACAACATCAACCAGCTTAAGCCTAAAAAATTCTTGAGAGTCGGCCATAAAAAATAATGGCATTGCTTTATTATCCTTAAGAAACTTGTAAAATTGTGCTAGGGTTGTGGTTTTTCCTACGCCCCTCAAACCCAGCAAAATAAACATTCTTTGATCTTTGCTTCTGTTTTTATAGAAATCTACTATTTTGTAGTAAAAATTAAGTTTCTTATTTATTCCGAATAATTTAGTTTCTGAAAGGATCTCCGAAATGATTAACTGCTTATTTACCCACTCCAATACCGAAATCATACACATATTTTAACAAAAAAAATTAAAAGTATTTCTAAATTCCAAAAATAATAAAAATTGGAATTTGTAAAGGTCAAATTAAAAGAGCTAGAATTGCACCTAATAAAAAGAAGGGTGCAAATTTTGGAGCATTTTTAAAAATAGGGATTTTTTCCATTTTTTTGAGAATATTTTTATTTTTCTCATATAATGGTGAAACTATTTTTTTCTGCAGTTCTTTAGGTAATAATTCTACTAAAATAACATCGTCATCTTCAATTTCCTCTTTAGGGAGAAATTCGCAAAAAAAGTATTTCCTAAAGGTTTGTTGGAATGCTATAAAAATTAGAACGCCAACAGATGCCAAGATTACTGCAATTGCTGTGGTTAGTGGCAATATTTCAAAAAATAAAAGTTGCCAGATATAAATAAGAAGCACAATTGCAAAAATGGAAGCTTGAATTATTCCATTTCTATTTTCTTTTAAGTTAATGCCTCTTTTTAATGCTTTAAAGAGATAGTATGGGCCAAGTAAAATTGCTGCAATTGCTGCTCCATAAAAAACTGCTAAAAGTATAAATGGAATATTGTTTTTGTAAAAAGGCAGCAGTAAGGCTATTGCTGTAAATAGCTTTACATCACCACCGCCTAATTTTCCGAAATAGTAAAGAAAGTAGCTAAAAGCAAAAGTTAAAATTCCTAATGCTAAGTATAATGGCTGAAATGGAAAAAGGTTTAGGAAAATTCCTAAAAGAATTGCTGGAAGAGTGATTTCATCCCAAATCAAACCCTCTTTAAGATCTGTATATGCGGAGAATGCTGAAATAAGCAAAACAGAAATAATTCTGAAAAGCATCATTCTAAAAATAGGAAGAAAACTTTATTAAAAAATGCATAAAATATTTATGGCCGCGAGGAAAAGGAAATTTAAAGAAGCGGTAGAAAGATTGAAAAGGGTTATTAGAGGGGAAAAAAGGCTCAAATTCGATGAAAGAAGGCTTCCAAGGATTGCTGCCATTATGACAAAATGTAAAAGTATTAATGAAATGTTGAAAATTTTAAAAAGAGTGCCAAAAGCATACCAAGACTGGTGCTTATTGATGGCAGCAGGAAGACATCCTAATAGGCTTTTAGCAGGAAGAATTGTAGATGGATTATGCAGAAAAGGAAGATATGACTTAATTGTAGAGCAAATTATGAGACGTCGTAAAAAAATTTATTTCGTGGGTGAAAGAGAAAAAGAAATTTTGAAATCTTTGGAGCTTCTTAAACCTCTTTCAAGAGAATATTATTCCAGGATATTAAGGGAACTAGTTCTGAAGTTAGAGAGTTCGAGGTTAAGGGGTATTGCATTTAATATACTTTTGCAAGAAGGAAAAGCAGAAGATATTATTGAAGTAGTGAAAGCGTTTCCATCTAACTACTATTTAGAAAAAGTGATGAATATCCTTCCAAAATTTTCAGAGAGCGAACAAAAGAAGATTAGGGATTCCATAAGAAAAGTAATCCTGGATAATTTTAGAAAAAGACCTAAACTTCTAGAACTAATTGATAAGGAAACTGCAGAAAAAATGGCAAGAAAAACGCTTAAAGAAGCAATTGAAAAAGGAGAGTTTGAAGAACATACTGCTGACCTCGTGAAATTTTGTAGAGTTACAAATAGGATGGTAATAAAAATTCTAAAAGTTATTATGGAAAGAAAATTTTTTGATGTAAGAGGCGCAGAAAAAATTTTGTATCAGGAATTAAGAAGGCGTGGTTTATATGAAGCATATGAAATTTATCCTTTAAGATATATAGATTATGCAAAAAGATTCATTTATAATGTGCTGGTACTTTTAGGTAAAATAGATGTTAAAAAAATGAAATCTGACAGAGAATACCAAAAACAAATTAAAAAAGTTCTGAGAAATAGGGTGCCTAAAGGCATAGCAAAATATTTCGGATTGGACAAAATTTAAATCTTAAATTTGATTTTTTTGGGTTTGAATTTTGTTAGGAGATTTTTCATTTTTTGTTCTGATATCTGAGATTCATCAAAGCCTTTAAGCTTACAAAAAACTTTTTTTATTCTTTTGAAGTTTGCAATAAGCTCTCTTACTTCTTGTTCGGTTGTTCCACTGCCTTTTGCAATGCGCAAAATTCTGCTCTTATTCAGAATTTCAGGCTTTTTTCTTTCTTGCTTAGTCATTGAGTTTATAATTGCATTATATTTTTTGAATTTCTGTTCAGAAAGTTGTAACAGTTCCGGAGGCAAATTAGATATGCCCAATAATTCAGCTACTTTTTGCAGAGGTCCCAAATTTTGGCTCATTTTTAGCTGATGTTGAAAAATTTCAAAATTAAAATCCTCAAAACTTTTTAATTTTTCAATATCCGAAATCTCAGCTGTTTGAGAAATTTTCTTTATTAGCGTGTTTAAATCTGGAATTCCCAAAACTCTTTGCAAGTAGGCATCTGGGTTAAATTCCTCAATATCATTAATCCTTTCACCTGTTGTAATAAAATAAATTTTTGCATTTGCAAGTTTGCATGCTGCTAATGCGCCTCCTGCCTTTGCTGAAGAATCCATTTTAGTTAATATTACTCCATCAATTTTTGTTGCTTCATTAAATGCTTTAATCTGCTTTTGAGCTACTTGCCCGATATCTGCACTCAAAATTAAAATTTTTAAATCCGGATTAAAAATTTCGGAAATTAGCTTTAATTCCTGTAATAATTCCTTATCCACAGAACTTCTTCCTGCTGAATCCAAAATAATAATGTCCTCTCTGGCAGAATTTAAAGTTTTGTTCAGGAATTCTTCCAAACTTTCATTTTCTCTTGGAGCATAAACTTTAACATTTAGCTTTTTTGTAAGCTGTAATAATTGCTCATAAGCAGCGGGCCTATAAATATCAGCAGTAATAACTGCTACTGTTTTTCCTCTTTTGAGAAAGTAATTTGCTAATTTTGCAACTGTTGTTGTTTTTCCTGAGCCGTACAGTCCCAAAAGTAAAATTTTCTTTACTTCTTTGCTAATAATAGCTTCTTCTCCAATAATTTCTTTGAGAAGTTCGTAAGTTTTTTTAAGCAGTAATTTTTGCCTGCTCTCTCCAGGAGCCAATTTCTTTTTTGCCTCCTCTTTTAATTTTTTGCTTATCTCCAAAACTAATTCTAAGCTAACATCAGCACTTAATAATGCTCTTTGAATATCCTTTATAATTGCATTTATTTCATCTTCATCTATAAAGACGGCTTTTTTTATTTTATCTAATGCAGCTCTTATCTTTTCGGCAAACATTTTAGCACCATATCTTATTTATAATAAAAGAGGGGGAAAATTCTATAAGGTCTTCATAATTTTGGCCAATACCTAAAAAGAATATTGGTTTTTTAAATTCGGATATAATGCTTAATGCAGAGCCGCCTTTGACGTCACAATCAACTTTTGTTAAAATAAATCCATCAATTCCTATTGTATCATTAAATTTTTTTGCACTCTCAATTAGATTATTTCCGGCTAACGCTTCTGCAACAAATATTTTTAGAGTTGGTTTAACAACTCTATCCATTTTTTTTAACTCCTGTAATAAATTATAATTTGTTTCTAATCTTCCAGCAGTATCGATTAAAACAAAATCAATATTATGGGCTTTTGCTGAGTTTATAGCATCATAGGCAACTGATGTTGGATCTGCACCATATTTGCTTTTTACCATTTTTAGATTTAACTTTTCAGCATGATGATGAAGTTGCTCAATTGCCGCAGCTCTAAAAGTATCAGAGGCTGCGAGAATGCAGGAGTATCCTTTTTTGTTAAGCAGCAATGCTAATTTTGCAATTGTTGTGGTTTTTCCATGGCCGTTTGGACCGAGAAATAAAATTTTTGTTGGTTTCTCTTTGCACAAATCCCAGAAATTATTTTTAACATTTAACTCCTCAAGCAAAGAGTTTTTAAGAACAGAATTTATCTCATTATTAAGATTGTTTTTATCAAATTCTCTTTCAATTAGTTTATTTTCAATTCTCTTAACTAGTCTTTCAGCAGTAGAAACGGAAACATCTGCTGAAATTAAAATAAGCTCGAATTCTTCAATAAGCTTCTTTATTTTATTTTTATCCAATTTTATTTTTTTGGAAAATGAAATTGGTTTTTTAATTTTTAAGATTGTTTTTTCTTTTTTGGGAGTCTCTTTCTCTTTAATTTCTGCTTCTCCTAAAATTTTTTTCTTTAAGGTTGAGAAGCCCTTTTTTAGTAAATTAAACAATTCTTATTCACTCCTTCTTTTGCATTTTTTGAATCTGCTTTTGAGCGGCTGCAATAAGCTTTGTTAGTTCTGAAATATTATGTAGAGTTCTTTCCCTATCCTGCAACAGTGTTTTAATATCTTTACTGATGGAATCCTTCAATTCCTGTAAATCTTTTATAGCTGCTGGAATGCTTTTAGTTATTAATGCATTTGCCAATAATTTCTTTGCATTTTTATTGTCGCAGATTTTCGCATCAAGGAAAATTCCGGAGCCTAAAGAAACTAATATTCTCTCATCCTTTTTTGCGTTTTTTATTGCATTTAAACTTTCTATTGCCGCACTGACATCTGCCATTCTCTGCTGTAGCATTGCATAGTTATTTTGTATTATATCCAAACGGATTTTTTCTCTTTCAATTAAGGCTTGGATTTGCCGAAGATTTAGCTCCAATTTCTTTGGCATTATGCAACACCTCTATATTTTTAATATCAATAAATCTTCTAGAAACTTTATGGCATGAGCCTATAATACTAAACAATTTCTCTTTTGCAAAGTTTTCAGTAGATGCTTCAACTTCTTTTTTGAATTTAAATTTTCTTCCTTTTTTAGTAAATTCGCCCTCAAAAATAAATTTCTTCATATTATCACCCTAATGCTTCTTCAATCTTCATAACCTCTACAGGAGTAGTCAAATTTCCTACTGCAATGCCATTGCTGTTGGCAATTACATCATTACCAACAAAGGAATCGCCGCAGTTTGCAGTTGTTAGTTTTCCGTCCAATTTTAGGAAATTTTTGAGGGTATTGAATTCCTTCTCCTTAATATTAGGATTAACAATAAAGCCTTTATTTGTTACTACTAAGCATGAGCCAGGAATTTTAGTATTTGCAATATTGGAATGTAAAACTTCCACTTTTAGGAACTTTCCGATATCATCCGCAATATCCTTAGGAATTATTTTGCTTATTATTGCTTTTTTATCGTTGCAAGCAATTAAATTTCCTAATGCACTTGCATAAAAATCAATTATTTTTATTTTAATTCCGGAATTCTCTAGAAATTCTTTTTCTTCCTTAAGGATTAAATCAGGAATTACAAACCTATTTCTATTTCCCGCGCAGAAGACACCTAATAAGCTGCTTCCTGCAATACTGCAGCATAGTGCTTCAACATTAAATAAATCTTCAAATTCTTTGAGCTGCTTTTTTGGAATTTTAGGCAGCAAGCATAACTTCTCTGTTAGGCTGCAAAAAATTCCCAAATAAGGCGTATTTCTTATACTAAATAATTTTAGCATAGGAGCACCAAAAATTAAATTCCTTTTTTAAAAGTTAGGGCTTTCTCAGCTTCCTCTTTAATCCTCTTTTCCTCAAGCTTTTTCTTTTCTTTTTCTTCTTCCTCTTTCTCCTTCTTTTCTTTTTCTTTAACCTTTTCTTTTTTCTCTTTCTTTTCCTTCTTTTTGTTTTTTTGTTTTTTTTTTAAAAGTTTGCTTCCTTGTAAGTAAACTACTGCAACATTATTTTCATTTCTAATAGTAATTGGAATTTTATTAGGTATGTGAAATTTGCCTCTTTTCCATATAAACTCATTAACCTCATTCATTATTTTTATCTCATTATCATTGCAGCGTAGATGTTTTTTTAGAAAGCGCTTTAAACATAAAATAGCTTTGTTTGCTTTTTTCTCATAATTAGCCAATTTTGCTTTTTCTAAAGGTACAATATAATCCCTTGTTGTAAATTCCTTCATATTTATTCACTTTATTCCTCTATTATTCCTCTTTTTACTAATTTTCTGAATTGTTTTCCGAAATCGGTTCTACGCCAGTGTCTTTTTCTGTGCGTATTGTAAATTCTCTTTTTTGCTTTTTGCATTACCCATACCG
Organism: uncultured archaeon; assembly: GCA_964387215.1. Classification (GTDB taxonomy): domain Archaea; phylum Iainarchaeota; class Iainarchaeia; order Iainarchaeales; family CAYLVV01; genus CAYLVV01. The sequence goes on along the minus strand of CAYLVV010000019.1, from coordinate 1,889 downwards.
GAGCTGACATTATGGAGGGAGAAACCTTTTTTCTTATTGAAACTAAAAAATCTTTAAGTTGTTGGCTTTTATTTACTGCCATCTTATTTCCTCCTAATATTTATATTCTTTCTATTTGAAGTTAACTGCATTAATAATTCTTTAAGCTCATTATCGCTTAATTTTTTTCTTATTCTTCCAGTTCTATACATTGTAAGCAGTGTTTGTGCCAATGCATAATATCTTTCTCTATTTACAAGCTTTATATTGCCTAATCTTTGTTTTGCTTCGGGAGTTAGTATTTGCCTTAGAGCAGCATTAAGCTGCATTTCTAATTCCAATAATTTTTGCGCATCGTTTTGGTTTAAGTTATTGTAATTCATACTCTCACTTCTTCTTTTTCTTTTCTTTTGCCTTTGATTTTTCCTTCTGCTTTTTTGCTTTTTTCCTCTTTGTAGTTCCTTTTATTGAAAGCACGGTTTCTTTTAGCTTTTCTCTTTCTTTCTCCGCTTCTTTTAATCTTTTTAGTCTTTGTAATTTTCTTTCTTCAGCCAATTTTTTATACTCAGGCAGTTTTTTATGCACTAATGCAGAAAATTTTGTTAAATAGGACTCTCCTTTTGGGGATACTTTCCTTCCTTTGGGTGTTCTTTCTAAAAAGCCTAAAGACTCTAATGCTTGGAGACAGCTTCTTATTATTTTGCCTCCTGCTTTTCTAAATATTTCAGGCTCAGTACCTCTATGTTTTCTTCCTCCATAATATGTCCTTAATCTTTCTACTCCATGAGGACCATCAATATAAAGTCTTCTTAGAATTGAGGCGCATCTTATATACCACCAATCCTTTTGCTGCGGAGGCCTTTCTTTGTGACTACCGGTTTTTACAAAAATTGCAAATTTTGGCTCCTTTAACTTTAAATTTTCCTTCATATCTTTAGCCATTTCCTCAATTAAATATTGTGCTGGGACATCAAATGCTGTTATTCTTGGCATATTTATCACAAAGAAGTGCTAGAATAAACATTTTTGCATAGGAATTGTTTAAAAAGTTAGCTCTTTAACTCATATAACATGGAGATAGGATTTCCAAATAATCCAAGGAAAAACCTAATTAAAGAGATAAATTGGATTGCAAAGCATGGTTTTGATTTTGTAGATCTATTTTTAGAAGAGGACAAAGCATCAAAAAATAAAATTAATGTTCCTGAGGTTAAGAAGGTTATTAAGAAATATGGCTTAGGTACAGTTGGACATACTGCATGGTATTTGCCTATAGGCAACCCAATAGAAAGTCTCAGAAATGCTGCTATAAAGGAGATAAAAGATTATTTAGAAATATTTTCAAAGCTTGAAGTAGAATACGTTACAGTACATAGTGATTGGTTTTTAGGATTATTTAATATTAAGGAATGTATAAAATTTCAGACAGAATCTTTAGAGAAAATTTGTGAAGATGCAAAGGATTATGGAATCAAAATTATGTTGGAGATGAGCGATAATAAAGCCAATACCATAAATAATATTTCTAATATTTTAAAAGAAGTTAAAGGGCTATATCTCCATCTTGACTTAGGACACTTAAATTTAATGGTAGATAAACCTGAAGATTATATCAAAAGATTCAAAAACAAACTCAGACATGTGCATTTGCATGACAATTATGCAGAGAAAGATTTGCATTTGCCAATAGGTTGTGGGAATTTAGAGTTAGAAAAGATATTAAGAGTATTGAAGAAATACTACGACAGAACTATTACTCTAGAAGTATTTAGTAAAGATAGAGATTATGCATTATTAGCTAAAGAAAAACTTAGGAAGTTGTGGAATAAACTTTAAATGAGAGCTTTCTTGTTTTTCCGCATTCTAAACAAGTTAGGCATATATAGTTTTTAGTTATTCTCAATTTTGCA
>CAYLVV010000018.1:0-9482 GCA_964387215.1 uncultured archaeon | reverse complement strand
ATTTAAGAAGCGTGAAGATAATGCAATAGTTGCAGAATTAGAGCAGTACGGCTTACCGGACAAGATTGTTTTAAGAGCTGATGGCACCTCTCTTTATATTACGCAAGACATCTACTTAGCAAAATACAAATTTGAGAAATTTAATTTAGATGAAAGTATTTATGTAGTAGGTTCCGAACAGAATCTGTATTTTAAACAGCTTTTTAAGATTCTTGAGCTTATGGGATTTCCATGGGCAAAAAATTGCTATCATCTAAGCTATGGAATGGTTTATCTACCAGAAGGTAAAATGAAATCCAGAGAAGGAAAGGTTGTAGATGCAGATGACCTTTTGCAAAATATGGAAAATCTTGCAATAAAGGAGATTGAAAAGAGATATTCTTTAAGCGAGAAAGAAAAGAAAAAAAGAGCAAGAGATATTGCATTAGCAGCAATAAATTTTTATATGTTAAAAACTGATGCTAAGAAGGATATTTTCTTTGATATGGAAAAGGCAATATCCTTTGAAGGGGAAAGCGGCCCATATTTGCAATATTCCTATGCAAGAGCAAAAAGTATCTTAAAAAAAGCTGAAGGAAAAGATATTGAAGCTGAAATAAAAGAAATTCCGCAAATAGATAATGCTGAATGGAAACTTATATTATTAATGCAGGAATTTCCTAATATAATTGTTGAAAGCTATAAGCATTATTCCTTACATATTCTGTGCAGATATTTAATTAATCTTGCTGCTGAATTCAATTCATTTTACCATAAGTTGCCTGTATTAAAAGAAAAAAGTGCTAAATTAAAAATTTTTAGATTAAAGTTAGTAGATGCATTTACTAAAATCTTAGAAAGAGGATTGGAAATTTTAAATATCGCTGCATTAGAAGAAATGTAGAATTTTAAAGAATTTTCTAAGAGTTATTTTTTATGAGTTTGCCAACATCATTATTAGAGTTAAGCAATTCTGTAAAGGCTTTTTTTGAAAAAGAGAATAAAGAGCTAACTGAATTAATTAATATAATGAGAAAAAATTGCGCCTATAGACTTAATATCAAAAAAATAGAAACCGTTAAAAGAGCCTTTTATTTTGCCTATGAAGCCCACAAGACGCATAAAAGAGCTTCCGGAGAACCATATTTTGTGCATCCTTTAGCAGTAGCAAAGATGCTTGCTAAATATGGATTTGACGATGAAGTTGTTTCAGCTGCTTTATTGCATGACGTTATTGAAGATGCAAATATAGATAAAAAAACTCTGCTCAAATTGTTTAATGAAAAAATTGTAAAGCTTGTTGATGGTGTAACAAAATTAACAAGAATCGGCCACAAAAGTCATATTAAAAATTTGCAAAAAATTTTACTTGCAACAGTTGAAGATCCAAGAGTTATTATAATCAAACTTGTTGACAAACTGCACAACTTACAAACTTTAGAATTTTTGGATAGAAAAACTCAGAAGAGATATGCAAAAACCTGTTTAGAGGTTTTTGTCCCTATTGCACATGTATTAGGAATGCATGAAATAAAAGAAAAGATGGAAGATTTGGCCTTCAAATATTTCTATCCTGCTGAATACAAAAAGATATGTGCGGAAATCGAAGAAAGAACCAAAAATCTCAGAAAAATTGTTAAAGAGGTTACTGTAGCATTAGAAAGAGCATTCCAAAAAAAGAAACTACATGCTACAGTAATTATTAAGCCTAAAAGCGTTTACGCAATTTATGCAAAATCAGAAAAATCACATAAAACTTTAGATGAAATTTTTGATTATTTAGTTATTATTGTTTTGGTAAATAATATTGATGATTGCTATAAGGCTTTAGGCATCATACATCAGAATTTTGAACCCAAACCGAAAAAATTTAAAGATTTTATTGCAGTCCCAAGAAATGATCTTTATCAAGCACTACATACTACTGTGTTAACACTAGAAGGGTTGCCAGTCAAAATATACATAAGAACGAATGAAATGCATAAAATTAGAGATTTAGGAATAATCTACTTATTACACAAATCAAAGAAGCATCCTATAGAAGTGCAACCAATTTGGATTAGAAAATGGTTAAGGTCTCTAGGACAATTTTTGAGCGATTATAAAGATAAAAGTAATTTTTTAAAGATATTAAAAGCGGACTTTTTAGGAGAAACAATTACTGTTTTCGCTCCTGGAAAAAGAAAAATTTCTATTATTAAAGGCGCTACTCCTTTAGATTTAGCATATGCAATTTCTGAGGATATTGGCAACAGGTGTTTGGAAGCAAGAGTAAACGGCAAGGTTGTTCCATTATGGCAGATATTAGAATATAACGATAGCGTAGAATTTAATCTCGCTGACAAAATTGTTGTTAAAAAGGAATGGCTTGACTTTGTTGCAATGACGAAAACAAAAACTCTAATTAAAAAAGCATTGAGAAAAATAGAAAAAGAAATGGATGAACCAAAATATGCAAATTTAAGATTAAAATTGGTAGATAAACCCGGAGTTTTATATAAAATTACTAAAATTATGCTTGATGAGAAAATAAACATTCTCTCTGTGCATTCAGTATTGGAACAGCATCCCCACATCTGTAATCTAACAATCCGTTACGATAGTGAAAAGCAGTTAGAAAGTTTAATAGAGAAATTAAGCGAAATGAATGAGGTAATTGATTTAAATTACCACTTACTCTAAGGAGAAGTTTTAAAAATAAACAAACCTCTTTAATTTATGAAAAATATAAGATTTATTCTTCCGCATTATACTAACTTTTTTGCGTCAATTTTATTAATTTCGGTAATTTTACTTTTTGCTAATACCATTAATGCTAAATTCTTCACAAGAGAAATTATTTTGCTCTCAATTTTGGGAATAATCTCAGCCTCAATTTTTGGAATTTTGGAAAAAAGCATTTTAAGAATCTCTCTCTTAAGTTGTCTAACACAAACAGCCTACTTTCTTATAGATTTCGGAGTAGCTTTAGCTGCAAACAAACCATTATCCTTTGCGACAATCCATTTCATTAATTTTTCCATAACCGGATTTTTGTTTGCAATAATTCTTTCTAAGTACAATTTTTTCATTAAAAGTGATAATCCTAAAAATTTGCACGGGTTATTTAATGCAAATGCCCTTCTTACAATAGCTCTAATTGTTTCTTGTTTTTCCCAAGGGGGGCTTCCTGGTTTTAATATATTTGTTGGAGAGTATCTAATTTACATTGCATTATTCCAACTGAATCCGTTTTTAATGGTTTTAACAGTATTTGCAAGTTTATTAGCATTTATTTTTTATTTTAGGTTGGTATTTTTAATATTTGCTGGGAAAGAAAAAGGCAAATTAAAACTTAATGCATTGTATAATGCAATTATCCTATTGTTAATATTTCTAACAATATTTTTAGGCATTTATCCGAAAATATTGCTAACAATAGCATTAGGTTGAGAATATGGACAAAAAAATTTACATTGGTGGAGAACTTAAAAAAGAAGAATTGTTGCTAGAGGTTGATTTAAAAGATTTTTTTATAGAATGGATCAAAAAAATCTTTGAGAGGAGAAAAAAATGAAGAATGAGTTTATTAAAAAATCTCCTTGGGTTTACGTAATGAGATGCACACAATGTAACGGCTGCAGCATTGAAATTTCCGCAGCGCTAACACCGAAATACGATTTAGAAAGATTTGGTGTATTAGTTAAGCCTACGCCGAGGCAATGCGACATTTTTATAGTTTCAGGATTTTTAAATAAAAAAATGAAGAAGAGAATTTTGAATATAATACCACAGCTTGCAAAGCCGTTTGCTGTTATTGCAGTAGGCAGCTGCGCAATCAGCGGAGGTGCTTTTAGATTTTCGAAAAATTTTTGCTGCGCTGTTGATGAAATTATAGATGTGGATGTCTACATTCCTGGATGCCCTCCAAGGCCCGAAAGCATAATAGATGGAGTTTTTAAAGCCTTAAAAGTTTTAGATTATAAAAGGGGAAGTGAAAATAATGAATGAAACGTTTATGAAAAAAGTAAAAGAGCTTAAAAAGAAAAATGCGCATCTTTCTGCAATAGTATTTGATAAGAAAGAAAATGCCCTGAAATATTTCTTTTTTATTAAAAATAAAAGCGAAATATTAAAACTTAAAGAGGAGGATATTGTCAGCATTAGCAATTTATTCCCGTGCGCTGAAATTTTTGAGTTGGAATTAAAGGAGAGGTTTAATCTGAAATTTCCGTTCGCTGAAAAAGAGCTTTGGTATGGTGATTAGATGCACGACGGCACTATTTTTCCTATCGGCCCTGAACATCCCGCCTTGGAAGAAATTATTTTTTTAGAATTAAAAACTGAAGCAAATGTTGTTGTCTCCGCAAAACCAAAGGTAGGCTATCTGCATAGAAGTATTGAAGAGTTATTAATCGGTAAGCCCATACAAAAGGCATTGTTTGTTGCGGAGAGGATTTGCGGAATTTGCAGCCATTCGCATACTCAAGCATTGGTTAATACAATTGAAAAGTTAATGAATTTAGAGGTTCCGGTTAAAGTTTCATTACAGAGAATGATTATTGCGGAATTGGAAAGGATTCATTCCCATCTGCTATGCATAGGTTTATTGCTGCATGAAATTGGCTTGGAAACCTATTTCATGCTCTTTTGGAAAAACAGAGAATATATTTTGGATTGTTTCGAATTTTTAACGGGAGGCAGAGTACACCACTCGATTAATGCTATAGGCACTGTGCGCTGCGGCGACTTTACGAAAGAAAAATTGGAAAAAGTTAATGAATATCTTGAAAAGGTAAAATTATTTATAGAGCAGCACAGGAAAATAATTTCTACTCATGAAGTTATTGTTTCCAGGTTTAAGGATAAAGGCAGAATAAGCAATGCCTTTGCAAAAAATTTTGATGTTGTTGGGCCTAACGGTAGAGCTTCATCCTATGCATTCGATATCAGGAAAATAGACCCTTACGAGCTGTATGCGGATTTCCCCCTCAAAATATGTGTGAGGAAAAATGGCTGCGCTTTAGAAAGAACCCTGCTCAGGTGCGATGAAATTTTGGAAAGCATCAAATTAATTCAAAATATTATCGAAACTTTCCCCTATCATGAAAAGATTTCCGAATATAAGCCGAAATTATCCTGGAATATTTCAGGCTGCGCATATTCTAGAGCTGAAGCTCCGAGAGGGGAATTATTTTATTATATCGAAGCAAAAAACGGAATAATTCAAAATATTAAAATAAAAACTCCAACATTCCACGTGCTTGGATTATTTGATAAAATATTAAAAGATGTTCCGATTGCGAGAGTGCCGGTAATAATTCAATCATTAGATCCTTGTTTTAGCTGTATGGAAAGATGTTTAGTAGTAAATGAAAAGGGAGAAAAGCATTTGCTGAAAAAATACCACCAGCACGGTGTAAAACATGATCATTAAAATATTTGCAAATATTTTCGGAATGATTTTTGCAATTTTTCTAGAGGGATTTAAAAGAAAAAGCATTGCGAGAATGCAAAATAGAATTGGGCCGAAACTATGGCAGCCGTTCTACGATTTAGGAAAATTGTTGCAAAAGGAAACATTAAGCAAAAATTTATTTTTTGATTTTGTGCCTTATGCTGCATTGTTAGTTTCATTAAGTTTGTTTTTATTTGTGCCTTTCCCAATAATTCACTTTGATTTGGATTTTTTGGTTTTAGGATATTTATTTATTTTATTTGATTCGTTGGTTTTAATTGCAGCTTTATCCTCAAGAAATCCCTTTGCATTTCACGCAACCGCAAGAGATGTTTTGCTAATGATCGGTTATGAAATAGGGCTTATTGGCGTTTTGGCTTTATTCGCTGCAAAATCGGCAACATTGAGTTTAGTAAATATCAATACTATGCTTTTTATAATGCCAATAGCATGTATTTTGCTATGGTTATTTGGCTTGCCTATTGTTAAAATAACTCCTTTTGATATTACAATTGCGGAACCGGAAATTTCCGGAAATTTCTATACGGAATTCTCGGGAAGAAAATTATTTGCTCTGGAGTTGGGAGAATTTCTAAAAAACGGGGCATTTCTTTTTTTATCTGCAAAAATTTTCTTCGGTCAGCAGAATGTGTTTTTGGGTTCTTTGCTTCTGATGTTTTTATACGCTTTAAGCCAAGCATCTTCCCCGAGATACGAGATTTTTAAAGGCGCAAAACAGCTTTTACTGTTATTAATAATATTAATGGTAGATTTCATATTTATGGTTTAGGTGTACAAAAATGGGTTTAATGAACAAAATAAATGAAGTTCTAAAAGGGATTTACTTTAATGCAGTTTTTTGTTTTATTCTAATAAAAAATTTTTTAAGCAAGCCTTTCACTTTTCCCTATCCGAAAAAGTTTCCTAAAATTTCCGAGGAGTTCAGGGGAAAATTAAATTACGATAAAAATAAATGCATCGGCTGCGGTTTGTGCGCTGCAGCATGTCCTGTTGGCGCCATCAAATTCAACCAAAAAAATAGAAAAATAGAAGTTGATTTAGGAGTCTGTATTTTTTGCGGAGAATGCGCAGCAGCATGCCCGAGAAAGGCATTATTCTTTACAAACGAGTTTCAAAATGCTGTTCTGAAAAGAGAAGAACTTATTCTAAAGTAACTTCGTAAGTTCTGCCTCTATAATACAAAGATGCTCCTTTCGGATGGAGGAGCAAAAAAGGTAACTGTAAAGCATCTGAAGTCTCTTTATCAAAATTCAGTCTTGCTTTTCCTTTCATTTTAAGCCTTACTTCTTGAGCTGAAATAGTGCTCGGCACTGGATGCGTGTGCCAATAAACAGGGGAACTATTTTTCATCAGCCTTCCAACAAAAACTCCATTTGTGATGCCGCCTTTTTCTTTATCCTCAAAAGAGACTTCAATTTTAGCCTTTTTTCCTAATAATTTGATTCTCGCTCCGCCGGTAATTTCAGAATCCAATTTAAGGCTTTTCAGAATGATTTCCTCGTGCGTTTTTTTGTCCATTACTAATTTTTTATTTTTTGCAGATTTCATTAATTTTGCTATGCCACCAATAAATGCTTTATATTCCTCGCTCTGTAAAAGCAATTTTATTAACGAGATTCTGATATTCAGCAAATGAGCCACTAATTTTTGATATTTTTCCGCGTTATGGAAAACAGCCTCAACATGATAAGGATATTCTGTAAGTAGCCTTTCGTTCAAATCAAAAATTTGCTGCAGCAATTCAAACCTGCCGCCTTTAAGCATATAATCCTTGAAAAGTTTTTCCAATTTTAGAAATGCCCTTCTGAATTCTTTTATTTGCTCAAATTTTTTCCCTCTAAGATGGGCTTTCAATCTTCTTATGTTAGCCTCTAAAGTCTTTTCCGGTTTGCCTCTAAGCCTGTGAGTTTTCTCCATAAAACGCATATTATTCATTAAAATCTAAAAATTCTTTTAATATAAATCTAAGCTTTTTTTCTATTTCTGGCAATTTTCTTTTAATCTCTGCAGATAAGCCTATGCCTAAAGAATTATTTTCTATTACAATGCCTGCCACCTTTATTTTTTTGGCGATTTTTGCCGAAATTCCCAGCAAAGAATGTGTATGCTCTTTAAACTTTACAAAATTCCTAAAATCCAAAACCTTAACATCTCCTATTTTGTCTTGCTTGCTTATTATTGCATCTATAAGCAGAATTTCATCATCATGCTTAATAAAATTTTCCGGAGTTAGCTCCGCAATTATAATAGGAAATTCTTCCTTAAGCTTTTCAGCAATTATTAATGCTACGGCATCATCTCCGCGCAGAAAACTTCCGCAGGCAATTATCTTTTTAGCCATAATTATTCCATATAAACAGCAGGCTTTAAAGGAATTGCTTTTGGAGCCTTTTTTGCAGGATCAAAGCCAGGAGCTTCAGCATTTTCGATAGCTACTTCGCAACAAAATTCTCTTTCCAAAAATTCTTTTTCCCTTTTCAAGATCTCAAACTCGTCCAGGAATTCTTTATTTAAAAAATCTGCAAGATGTTTCATAATAAAGCTTACTAATGCTTTTGCCTCTGCTGGTTTCTCTTTGGCTTGTTCAAGTTCCATTACTGTTTTCATCGCCTTTCCAAAGTCTTTTTTCTCTTTTGTTGCGTTCTGTATTCTTTGCAGAGCATCCCATTTCCACTTGGGAGCAACGTATAAAATAATTCTTTTCGGATGCTTTATTTTCGCAAGCTGCTGAACCTCTCTTAAGTCATCTACCAACTTTTTAATATACTCTTCCTCCTGCATTAACTTCTCATCAATTTCAGCAGCAGAAGGCCATTTTTGCTGAATAACAAAGCCGTTCTCATTAAATCCCTCTTTCCATAATTCTTCAGCCACATGTGGCATAAACGGGCTTATGCATATAGTCCATTTTTTGAATATTTGCATAAAAGTTTCTTTAGTTAGTATCCCGCCCCTCTTCTCAAACCACTTTATATCATTTGCGAATTGGAAAATAAGCTGCTGTATTGCTTTTCTCAACTCAAAAGATTCCATATGCTGAGAAGCGTTTTTGAGTCTAAAGTTAAACTGATTAAGCAGCCATTTTTCTAAATGCTGTATTTCTTTTTTATTATCCTCTTTTTGGAATTTTTTTGCATTTTCATAAACAAACTCCAACAAATTATTAACGATTTTTAGCCCTTTTTCCACCTCTCTCTGGCGCCAGTCCATTTCCTGCCAAGGCTCAACAACATTCATCAAAAATAATCTTAGCATATCTGCGCCTATAGCATCAACCATATCGGTAACGAGTTTAACGTTTCCTTTGCTGGAAGCCATTTTTTGACCTTCTATTATCAGCATTCCCAAATTCAAAGTGCCTTTTTGTCTTTTCTCTTTTGGGAATATGGCTGTGTGGTGGAATATTGAGAAACTCATGTGGTTAGGGATAAGCTCTATAGCACTTACATTATATGCCAAAGGATACCAATAATCAAAGTTCTTTCTCATTTCCTCAAGCAGTTCCTTCTCAATTCCGTATTTTTTGCTCAATTCTTCTAAATTTCCTTTGTTAAGAAAGATATAATCAAAAATTTCATCATTCAATTTTTCGGGATTTATTTTTTTAATTAGATGACTTATTGTAAAATATGCCATATATATTGTTGAATCTCCTAAAGGCTCGATAACCTTTGTTTCGTCCCACGGAAACTTTGTGCCTAGGCCTTTGCTCCTAGTACATGGCTTATCTTCAAGCCACTCAAAAACATTCTCGTACTGTGTTCTATAAAATTCCGGAACAATATGCATATCTGCCAAAGTTTTCAGAGAAGCATCTTTCCATTCCCTATCGCTATAGCATATAAACCATTGGTCCTCTAAAATCGCAACCACTACTTTTGTTCCGCATCTGCAAATAACCTCATCTTCAAGCTCGTACATTATATCGGCTTCTTTATTCTGCAATAGCTCTTCTTTTACTAAATCTTTTGCCTTAGCTACTTTCATTCCCGCATATTTGCCGCAGCTTTCAAGCATCACTCCTTTATGGAACCCTTCCTTGTAA
>CAYLVV010000017.1:0-9834 GCA_964387215.1 uncultured archaeon | reverse complement strand
CAGCATATTTTCAGGCTTTTCCTCTAGCAGCAGCTCATAAGCTTTTTCCGGACTATATTCGGAATGTTCCGTTATAGCCAAGCCATTAAGCCTTTTTTCTTCTGCATAACTCCAAACATCTTTAGCTTTTACATTTTTCTCCAGCAAATGCACATGCATGTCGATGCGTACTTCCATAAAAAATTCTTACAAGGAAAAATATTTAAATGGGAAAAGGTTTGAGTATTTCCATATGTTTTCAGATATTTGCATTTTAATCCTTTTTTTAATAGATGGTTTTTTAGTAGGGATTGCCGACTTTTGGATTGATGTAAAGAAAAAATTAGATATTGAGACATTTTTGCTTGTATTAGTATCATCTTTTTTGGCAGCTTATTTATTTTTTCTTTCACCAGATGCAGCATCAATATTATTAGCAATAGCTATAGGAACTTTTGTTACTGGTAAAATTGATAATAAATACTTTGTTTTAGCTTTTTTAATTGTTTCAATCTCAGGAATTTTAGCATTTTTCTTTGATAAATTAAATATAGTTGCTTTTTTTGCGCTATTTTTAGGCTCGGCATTGGATGAATTAATGCACGAACTTTCTTCCAATATTAAATTTCCTAGAGTAATTAATTGGATATTTGAGTACAGATTTATTATGAGATTTTTTGCAATAGCTTTATGGTTGTTTAATGCATTAGAATTTTTATTTCTTGTTGCATTTTTCTTTTGGGATTTAGGATATGAAATGAAGGAATGGTTTGAAAGAAAATAAAGCCTTAAAGTTTAGTTCTTATATCAACAGCAATTAAATTATTGTTATATGCAATAAGGGGATTTATATCCATTTCTACAATATTTTCTTTTTTTACCATTTTTGCTACTTTAAGCAAATATTCTTCAAGAAGTTTTAAATTAACAGGCTTTAAGTTTCTGAATCCATTTAAAATTTTAAATCCTTGAATTTCATGGATCATTCTTTTTGCATCATATTTGCTTATTGGTAACGCCCTAATACTTACATCCTTAAAAATTTCAGTCATTATGCCGCCCAAACCAAATAAAATTATTTTGCCGAATTGTGCATCCTCTTTGCACCCTATGATAAGCTCAATGCCCTTATACATTCTCTGCACAATTACTCCTTCAAATCCGGGAATATTTTCCATCTTTGCAAAAGTGTCTTTTGCTTCTTCCAAATTTCCAATATCTGTCTTTACACCACCAGCTTCGGTTTTATGTAAAATTTTTCCGTAAACTTTCATTACCCATGGAAATTCAATTTTTACATTTTTTAATTCCTCTCTATTTTTAACTAAAACACTTTCTGCAAAATTAATTCCATACTTTTCAAGTAATTTTTTTGCTTTAAAAAAGTCCAGCCATTGCATAGCTTATTTTAGAATATCCAATTTAAAAATTCTTTTGCTTAGAGTTCGTTAAATAACGTATTCTGCAGTAAGTTTAAAAATATCCAAAAAAGAGAAATAAAATATGAAAAAGAAAATATTCGCAATTTTACTCATATTTTTATTCCTAACAACAATTCTCCCAGTAACATATCCAGCAAGAATGTATTTAGCAAGAAGACCCTCTCCGTATTTAAAAAATTTTCTCACAATGTGGAATAGCTTTGTTAAGGCTTTAGATGCTTCCTGTAGCCCACAAAGAATTTGTGTAAGTAAAAAAATTTCTGCTTATTTGAATGAAGATTGCTCATGGGATAACATTAAAGTTTGTAAAACATATTGTAATATTGATACTGGCAAATGCGAAGACCCTAAGTGCAAAAGCGGTTGGATTTGCATTGATGAATATCATAAAGCATATAGAAAAAAAGATTGTACTTATAGCAGGCAAAGATTTTGTAAATACGGTTGTAAAAATGGAAAATGTATGAGAAAAGGTAAAAAATGTAAGCAGAGGTGGAAATGCATTGGCAGATATGCTGTAAAAGTTGGAAAAAATTGTAAGTACGATAAGGCATATTATTGTGTATGGGGCTGCAGCAAAGGAAAATGTTTATGGGGTACTAAATTGGCTGTTTCAAAAGGGATGTTTCCTTGGAGTAAAAAGGAAAGTGAAGTAGATGATTTTTATGAGGAAGAGAAATATATGCCATATTCAGAATCAACAAAATATTGGTGGAACGATTAACTCACATTTTTAAACTTCTCTATTTTTAGTTTTTTAATGCAAGTCAAAATTTCTTTTTTGGGCGGAGCTGCAGAAGTTGGTAGGAGTTCTTATTTGGTAGATATTGGAGAGAAATTTCTTTTAGACCATGGAGTAAAATTAGGTCCTATTAAAACAGAATATCCTAGTGTTGTAAGAACAAATTTAAATGCAATAATATTAAGCCATGCACATTTGGATCATTCTGGGAACCTGCCTCATTTATTTGACTATTTGCGCAGCCTTGTATTTATGACACCGCCAACTTTAGAATTAAGCAGGCTTTTATGGTTTGATTCTATAAAAATTGCAGATCGCGAAGGAAAACCACCAAAATTTACTAAAAAAGAGATTGAAAGATTGGAAAAATTTGTTTTTCCTACAAATTACAATAGAAGACTTCAACTTACTGAAAATGTTTCTATGGAATTTTATGATGCCGGCCACATAATGGGTGCTGCAATGACTAAGCTAGAGTTTAAAGATAAAGTTTTGGTTTATACAGGTGATCTTAAGGTTGAGGAAACAAGATTATTCCCAGGAGCTGATATTAATAGTATTGGCAAGGTTGATTATTTAATTATGGAATGTTGTTATGGTGACAGAGACCATACTCCGAGAAAAAAAGAAGAAAAAAGATTTGCCGAAAAGGTAAAGGAGATAATGGATAATAATGGCATTGCATTAATTCCTGCTTTTGCAATAGGCAGAAGCCAAGAATTGGTGGAAATTTTGTATGAATATAAAATTGAACCTGTATTTTTTGATGGGATGGGTCAAAAGGCAGCACGAATAATGTTTAATTTTCCTGAATATTTAAAAGATAAAAAATATTTGCAAAAAGCATTGGATAATGCATTTTGGGTTGAGAATAGAAAAATGCGAAAGGAAGCATTAAAGCAGCCTTGCGCAATAGTCACAACAGCAGGTATGCTTACTGGTGGCACAGTATATGAATATTTGCCTAAATTATATAAAGATAAAAATTCTGGGATTCTGCTTACAGGTTTCCAAGTTCCAGATACTCCAGGAAGAATTTTATTAGAGCATAAAAGAATTAAGCTAAATGGAAGTGATGTAAAAGTAAATTGTTATGTGGAGCGTTTTGATTTTAGTGCTCATGCTGGTAGAAGCGGTTTAATAAAAACAACAAAAAAACTGCAACCAGAGAAAATAATTCTTGTACACGGAGATGGGGATGTTATGCATAAATTTGCGGACTATTTAAGAGAGGAGGAAGGATTTGTAGTTTATACTCCTAAAAATGATGAAACTATTGCGCTATAGTGTTGTTTATGAATAGATTTTGCGCAAAATGTGGAAAAGAAAATGTGCCTTTAATCAAAAATCTTTGCATAGAATGTTATATTAAGCTTAATCCTAATTTAGTAAAAATTCCATTAAAGATAGAAATTTTTATATGCAAGAGATGTGGAAATATTTTATTTGGAAAAAAATTACTCAAGCTTAATAAAGAAAATATTGAAAAAATAATTTCAAGGAATATTAAAACTCAAGATTTAGAAAAAGTAAGATTTGATATTGGGTTTGATTTTGATGAACTTTTACAAAAAAATGAAACTAAAGTGAATATTATTGTTTATGGATTTATTGAGAATATTTTATTAAAAATTAAAAGAAGTACAATGCTTAAATTAAAGAAAAAAACTTGTGATATTTGCGCAAAATTAGCAGGGGGCTACCATGAAGCTATTTTACAATTAAGGGGCTTTAATGAGGAAAAATATAATGAAATAAAGCTTTTTGTTTTTGAACAACTTTCCAAATTTCCAAATGATCCTTTAGCAAGAGTTGTGGATATTAAATTAAGTAAACATGGCATAGATTTTTTAATAGGTTCAAATAGAGCTGCAAAAATTATTGCAGAAAATTTGGCAAAAATCTTCAAAGGAAAAATAAAAATTTCTACAAAATTAGTAGGAAAAAGCAAGAGCGGAAAACCTAAGTATAAATTTACTTATTGTGTTAGATCTAGCTAATTTTTTTCTCTTTTTGCAAAAATAAATATGCAGAGTATGCAGCTACTGCTCCTTGAGCTGCAGCAGTTATCGCCTGCCTTAAAATAATATTATTTGTAATATCTCCACATGCAAATATTCCACTTGTGCTCGTTTCCTGCTTTTCATTGCAAACAATAAAATTACGCTCATCAAGCTTTATATTTAAATCTTTAAGCAGAACAGTATTAGGAACGGAACCTATTTCAATAAATAGAAAGCTTAAAGGAATCTCTTTTATTTCCTCCTCACCATTTTCTTTAGAGATTTTTAACTTAACTCTTTCCAATTTTTTTTCTCCTATAGCCTCAATTACATTTGAGTTATATACCACTTCAATTTTTTTCTCTTTTTTTATTCTATCAACTAAGTATGGCTGAGCTCTTAATGCTGCTCTTCTATAAAAGATATATACTTTCTTTGCGTATTTTGCAATAAGCAAGGCTGCCATTGCTGCTGAATCAGCACCACCAACAACAGCCGCAACTTTATCTTTGGTAAAGGCAGCATCGCACGTTGCACAGTAGCTAATGCCTCTGCCTATTAATTTTTCCTCTCCAGGAATATTTAGTTTTCTTCTAGCAAGGCCAATTGCAATAATTATTGTTTTTCCAAAATATTCATTTTCTCTAGTAAAAACTTTGAATAAATTCTCTTTTTTATCTTTAACAATTTTAGTAACTTCCTCCTGCAAAATTTCAACACCTAAAGCTTTGCAATGCTCATGGAATTTTTTTAATAATTCAATTCCTGATATTTTTTTAAAACCAGGAAAATTTTCAACCTCTGCAGCTTCTGCTAGTAAACCAAAATCTTTACCAATCATCAAAGTTTTTAGTTTATACCTAGTAGCATAAATTGCTGCTGTGCAGCCTGCACAACCAGAACCTATTATTATTGTATCATAAATATTTTTGTGCATAATTAGGAGAAATAGAAAAATTAAATAAAACTATTCTTTCTGTTCTGTTTCCCAGGGAAAAACAACCCAATCGTTCTGCTTAACTTCTTTAACAAAGAAATGCGGATTTATCATGCTACCATTTCTTTTAAACCATGTAGCAACTTTAACAAATCTTATTTTTGGATGGTTTAGCAATAAACCAACACTTTTTGCAAGAGTTTTTCCTTCATCACTTATCTCATCAACAACTAATGCATTTAATTTATCTTCAGCCTCAATATTGTCCAGCTCATTAATATTTGTTATCATATGTAGATTAAGCCTGTTGCTTAATGCAACAGCTAAAGGCAAACCACCTCTTGCAATACCATAAATAATATCTATTTTTTCACCTTCAAGCAAGGAACATAATGTTTGGATTGCATTCTCAAAATCTTTCCATGTTACGTAAATTTCTCCTCTTACATTTTTCATTCTAAATCACCCCAAAAAGAGGAATTAATTTTAAGGGTAGAAATATTTAAATAGCTTATTTCGTTAATTGTACTTTTTAAATCTTACCAAATAACGAAAGTATTTTAAACCCTAAATTCAAATTTCTTGTATGGAGTCTTTGGAAGTTGCTATTGCTGGGGAAATTTGTTTAAGTAGAGATCCAGGAGCCAGTATGAGAAAATGGCGTGAGATCTTTGGCATTTCTCAAACAGAATTAGCTGATTTTTTAAAGGTCAGCAGCTCTACAATTTCCGATTATGAAGGTGGCAGAAGAAAAAGTCCTGGTATCGGAGTTATTTCCAGATTTGTAAAAGCTTTGATTGAGATTGATAAAATGCACGGAGGCAAAATAATAAGACAGCTTGAAAAGGATTTTAAAAAGGAAGATATATTTGAAGCAAGAGAATTTTTTGCAGCAGTAAAGGGAAAAACCTTTGCGCAAAAAATAGATGCAGAAGTTGTTGCCTGTCCAGCAAAGCTAAAAGAGACAGTACTTTACGGTTACACATTGATAGATTCAATAAAAGTAATTTTGAAAATGCCTGTGCATGAATATATGTTTCTTTATGGAAGGACTCCTGAAAGAGCTTTAATATTTACAAAAGTAGAAACAGGCAGAAGTCCTCTTATAGCTGTAAAAGTGGGAAAATTTTCCACAGAGATGAAGCCCGCAATGATAGTTTTACATGGTATAAAAGATGTTGATGTTATTGCAGTAAAAATTGCAGAATCTGAAAGAATTCCGTTGTTGGTTACTAATAAATCTTTAGAAGAAATAAAGAAAGTATTGGCTCCTTTTGAAGGTTAAAGAGCTAGCTTTCTCTATGCACAATTTCTTCCAACTTTCTTCTTTTTGTTATGTACGACTTTTCTGCAGCATAACCTAAAGGCATTATTGCAACAACTCTTACGTCTTTTGGAATTTTTAGAATTTCAACAACCTTCTCATCCTCAAATGCGCCAACCCAACAAGTAGCCAAACCTAATGCTGTTGCTGCTAATTGTGCATAAGCGGCGGCAATTGTTGCATCAAGTACTGAATAAAATTTTCCTCTTTCTCCATATTTGCATGTACTCCTTTTCGGATTTGCAACAAAAACCAAAACAACAGGAGCTTCTGCAATAAATTCTTGCATTAATGCAGCTTCAGCCAATTTTTCCTTTGTTTTTTGTTTTTCTATTACTATTATTTCATATGCCTGTAAGTTGCCAGCACTTGGTGCAGAATTTGCTGCCTCTAAAATTCTTTTCAGATCTTTTTCCTTAATTTTCTTATCTAAGAAGGATCTTATAGAATGCCGTTTTTTAAGCACTCTAAAAAAATCCATATTAATCCTTTTTCTTTTTCTTAAATTCTTCTTCCCATTCTTTAATATCCTCTTCATCCAAGCCTAATTTTGCTAAATAATTCTCATGCTCTTTTAGGCTCAATTTGTTAAACCATTCTTTCCAAATTTTATCTTCAGGTTTCTCAATTTTCCCTTCCGGAATTTTTCTATTAACTCTTGCTCTTGGCATATTAAAATCTTTTCTTTTAGATTTTTAAACCTGCCGCTTTTTGAATTTTCTAAAAAATAGAAAACTACTTCATTTTTAATTTTTCAAATCTCTTTTCTAACTCAACTTTTAACTTTTCCGCAATTTTACCTTTTCCATAAAAATCTTCTTTTGCAGCAATACTTAACTTTGCTGCCAAACTTCTTGCCATTTTTCCTCGTTTACTTTTTGGCAAACTTTTAATAAGCGGATGTTGCAAAATGTAACCATATTTTGGCGGCTTTGTTTTTTTCCTTAAATGCCTAAATAATGCCTTTTCCGCACCTAGGAGCTGCAATGTGGAACTAGGCATTTTTGCAAGCTTTTCTAAGCTGCCTGCTGCTGCTAATAATTTTGCTGCCAATATACTACCAGATAATTCTGCAAAATTAGGCATTGTTTCATTTGCCTTTTTTTCAATATATTTTTTAATTTCCTCAATCTCTTTTTTGCAATCTAATGCTAATTTTGCTATATGTTGAATCTGTTTTAAACTTGCTTCATCAATTTCAGCCCCAATTGATTCGTTAGCTGCTTTTAAGATAGCCTCAGCATTTTTGCAAAAGGAAATTGTTTTTGAAGAATAGTTCTTCCTATTTCCAAGTAAAATACATTTTAATATTTCCTCATTACTTTCAACAATTCTTTTTAGCTCAGGAAAGTGCAAGCTATACCAATCTATTGCATGTTCTGCTAATAAATTATAAACTTTGTGCATGTCTTCATAACAGCTTATTGCTTTTATAATGTGAAACTCCTTGCTTTGAAAGGTTTTCTTTACCTTTTCAGCAGTTTCTTTAATTAACGTTTCTCTTAATTTTTCCAAATCTTTAGTTTGAGGCATTATAAAATTTTAAATGCTAATGATTTTAAACTCTTTTAGGCTGCTTTTTTTATGCCAAGAGATGAGATAATTAATTTGGCTTTACGCAGAGGCTTATTTTATAGAACTGCTGAAATTTATGCAAATGCTCCGGCAGGTTTTTGGGATTTTGGACCAACAGGAGAAACAGTAAGAAGGAAAATAATAGATTTTTGGAGAAATGAGTTTGTTGAGGCTGAAGGAATGGTAGAGATTTACGGAAGCCAAATTCTTCCAAAAGAGGTTTTTGTTGCTTCTGGCCATTTAGAAAATTTTAATGATCCTGTTGTGAAATGCAAAAAATGTAATTCTGTATTTAGGGTTGATTATTTGCTAAAAGAATATGCTGAGATAGAGATTCCTGAAACTTTGCCATTGGATGAGTATGAGAAATTAATTGCGGAATATAAAATTGCTTGTCCTAACTGCCTAGGCTCTTTTGGGAAACCATTTCTTTTTAATTTAATGATGAAAGTTGCAATTGGTGCTTCTAAGCCTAAAGAATGTTATTTAAGACCTGAGACTTGTCAAACAATTTTCCTTAATTTTGCTAGACTTTATAAAATAATGAGAAAAAATTTGCCTTTTGGAATAGCCCAAGCTGGATGCAGCTTTAGAAATGAAATTTCTCCCAGAAATGTTTTGCTCAGGGAAAGAGAGCTAGGTCAAATGGAGGCTGAAATTTTCTTCAACCCAGAAAAAATAAATGATGTTGAAAGATGGGAAGATGTTGAAAATTATGAGCTTAATCTGTTTCTCCTTAAAGATAAAAGAATCCATAAGATTACTTGCCAGGAAGCTGTAGAAAGTAGGCTTGTTTCTGGAAAAATAATAGCATATTATTTGGCAAGGGTGCAGCAGCTTTATGAGAAATATGGCTTAAAAAATGAAAAATTAAGATTTAGAGAATTAAGCAAAGAAGAGAGGCCATTTTATGCAATAGAAACCTGGGATTTTGAAGTTGAAACTGAAGATTTTGGTTTTGTGGAATTAGCAGCATGCAATTACCGTTCAGATTATGATTTAAGAAGGCATGCAAAATTCAGTAAAAAAGATTTAAAAGTTAAAGAAGATGGCAAAGAATTTTATCCGCATGTTTTTGAAATCTCCATCGGCTTAGATAGAACCTTTTATGTTTTAATTGATAATGCCTTTAGAAAAGAACTTAGAGGAAAAGAAGAAAGAATTTATTTGGATTTAAATCCTAAAATAGCTCCCTATTTAGCTGGAATATTTCCATTAGTTAAAAAGGATTCATTGGATGAGATAGCTCAAAATATTTATAGAGAATTATTGAGCTATAGATTTGATGTTTTATATGATGCTAAAGGCAGCATAGGCAAAAGATATGCTAGAATTGATGAAATAGGAGTACCTTATGCAATTACAGTTGACTACCAAACAAAAGAGGATAATACAGTAACATTAAGGGAAAGGAACTCCATGCAGCAAAAAAGAGTAAAGATTAAGAAATTACCAGAAATCCTATGGCATTTAAAACTTGGCAAAATCACTTTTGATAAAATAAAGTAAAATTAATATTTTTATTAACCACTAATTCTTTAGTGCCGCGGTAGCTCAATGGTAGAGCAGCTGCCTCGTAAGCAGCAGGTTGTGGGTTCAAATCCCACCCGCGGCTTGTGCTCCCCTGCGGAGCACAGGTCGGGTTTGAACCGACCTTTTTCCCAAGGCTTTTTCTAAAAAAGGCTTTTCAAATCCCACCCGCGGCTTGTGCTCCCCTGCGGAGCACAGGTCGGGTTTGAACCGACCTTTTTCCCAAGGCTTTTTCTAAAAAAGGCTTTTCAAATCCCACCCGCGGCTTGTGCTCCCCTGCGGAGCACAGGTCGGGTTTGAAC
>CAYLVV010000016.1:0-10892 GCA_964387215.1 uncultured archaeon | reverse complement strand
ATTATTTTAAATATCTGGCTCTTTTCTCAATTTCAATAATCTTTTTGCCTAAGTCTTTAGCTTTTTTTGAGTAACCATCTAAAATTTTTTTCCAACCATTTCGTATATTGCTATGCGAAGCTAAAAATATCTTTTTTAGCACTAATAAATCAGTTGCTTTATCTTCATCTTTTTGAGAAATATAACCTAAACCGAAATCAAAAAATATTAAGTTGTCATTATCCAAAATCACATTTGAGGTAGTTAGATCACCGTGGATTATAGAAGCATTATGCAACTTTGCAATTTCTTTTCCAAATCTGTAGCACAAATTTAATGCTTCTTTTTTATTTACATTTTCCAAATATTTTTTTAAAGTAGGTCCGTTAATATATTCCATAATTATATCGTTGTGCAAAACTGCATAAATAGTTGGAGTTAAGACCCCTGCAAGTTTTGCTTTATGTAATAAATTTATTTCTAATGAAATTCTCTCAGAAATTATTTTTTTATCCAATTCCTTAATTCTATAACTTTTACCAACTCTTCTCTTTATTATTACTTTTTTTCCTAAAAATTTTGACAAATACAGATTAGCTTCTGCTCCTTTTTTAATGAGTCTCATTAAAAAATCATCCACAAATTTCTTTTAATTGTTGATCAATGTTGTTTAAATTCTTAACTTGGTTACTTATAATATTTTCCAGATCACCTTCCTTTTCTTCTATTTTTTTCATAAACTCCGGAAATGTGCTCTTGAGCAATTTTATTTTATTAAGGGCTGACTCAGCATTTTTTAATGCATTTTTAATGGCATCCTGTGCTTCTCTAAATTGGACTCCGCATGAAGTAAATTCTGAATATACTCTAAGTTGTTGATTACTATATGATAGATTTTTTTGCATTTCTGCAAGATTTATTTTAGCATCAATTAAAAGCACCAGTGCTTTTGCATCGTCAGAATTTATTCTACTTAATTCAGCTTTTAAAGAATGTAAGTCCTCCTCATAGCGTGAAATTGTGCTAACTTCTAAAGGAGCAAAAGCGCCTTTTAAGTTATATTTCTTATAAATAGATTCTAATTTCGCATAGTTGGAATCAAAATTACTAATGCAGCCGGCAAATAAAAGCATTAAGCCTAATAGAACTATAATTTTGCTCCTCATCAAAGAAGATAATAGATTTGTAATTTTTAAAGTTTTTTATACATCTATTACCTCAAATTCCTTTCCATACTCTAATTTTGAAATATTGTGAGCTTCTTTTATGTCCTTTTCGATATGCTTAAAAATCTCAGGCACTTTAACCCTTAGTAGTTTATCTTTTAAAGATAAGCTCTTACTCTTTTTAAATTTCCATATTTGAGTATTTAATTCTTCAATCTTAGAAAATGATATCGCCGCTTTTTCACATTCTACGCTTGAAGGAAATTTTTCTCCATAAATTTTTTTGTTGTAGAGCTTTTTATATATATGATAAGTAATAAAAGGAAGTATTGGAGATAAAAGCAATAATAGTGTTTTAAGACATGTGTGCATGGTATAAAAAGCAGCTTCCTGCTCTTCTTTGCTAAATTTCTTTGAGCTATTGTAGGCTCGCGGTTTTACTAATTCTAAATAATTTGAAGCAAGGCTTTCCCAAAGAAATCTTCTAAGCTTAATAGCAGGATTATGGAAATCATACTTTGCATAACATTCATCGCAAAATTTTATTAACGAATTTAATTCCTCCAAAATTGATTTATCCAATTCCGATAATTTTGCTTTTTTCTTTTCTGGAAACATAGAGATAAATCTGGCAATGTTCCACAATTTTGTGATTGTTTTTCCTGTTGCAGAAATTCTTTCCATAGAGCATCTGAAGTCTCCTGAAGTAATATTGCCTTCCAATGCTGCCCATAATCTTAAAGGTTCAGCTCCGTATTTTTCAACCACCTTTTTAGGATCTATAACATTTCCTAAGCTTTTGCTCATCTTTTTGCCTTTTTCATCTACAACATGGTAATTTATCCAAACATCTTTGAAAATACAGGTTTTGTTAAGAAGATAATTTTTGAGGAGAGTATAATATAACCAAGTTCTTATTATCTCTTTTCCCTGAGGTCTTAAGCTACAAGGAATGTGTTTTTTAAAAAATTCTTTATCTTTAGCATATTGTAGAATGTATAGAGGAGTATTTGAAGAATCAAACCAAGTATCAAATACCCTTGTTTCAGGAATAAACTCTTTGCAATTACATTTTGGACATTTCTCAACAGGGGGCTTTTGCTTCCATGGTATTGTGTAATCTCCTTTTTTTCCTAAAATAACCTCTTTGCAATTTTTACAATACCATATTGGAATCTCTGTTGCATAATAACGTCTTCTGGAAATTGGCCAATCTATTGAAACAGTGTTTATCCAGTCAATAAGTATTTGTTTGCTTTTCGGCTCATAAAAATTCAATTCCTGAGCGATTTTTAGCATTTCTTCTTTAAATTCAACTTGCTTAAGGTAAAATTCTGGGAAAGCAACAAACTCAATCTCATCCTTACTTCTTTCGCAAATAGGTATCCTATGCATAATTGGAGTAACCTTAACCAACAAGCCTTTTTCCTTTAATTTTTCAACAATTTTTTTTCTTGCCTCCTTTGGAGTTAGACCTTCTAAAAATCCTGCTAATTTATTCATTCTGCCATTAGCATCTATCAAGATTTTTGCCTTTAAGCCCTGCTCACGAAAAAATCTAATATCAGTAATATCTCCAAAAGAGCACATCATCATTAAACCAGTTCCTTTCTCGATTTGAGCCATTGGATGAGCTTTAATAGGCACTTCCTGGCCATATATTGGCACTATTGCAGTTTTATTTTCTAGATGTTGGTATCTTTCATCTTCAGGATTAAAAATGACCATTGCGCAGCTTGCAAGTAATTCTGGCCTAGTAGTACTAATAATCACTTCCTCATTTGTTTCTTTAATTTTAAATTTTATATCATGATATGCTGAAGGTCTTTCTTCATATACTACTTCAGCATCTGCAATTGTTGTTTTGCATCCCGGGCAAAAATTAGTAATGTGCGATGTCTCATAAATTAAACCCTTTTCCCACAGCTCTATAAATGTAAGCTGAGTTAATGCTCTATAATTTGGACTATCTGTTAAATAAGCATCTCCTAGCTTATCTCCGAACTCATAGCTGTTAAAGCTTATTCCTAAGCGCTTAAAAATGTCTATAGATTTTGTTCCGGCCTCATCAAGTATTTTTTTGCAATATTCTAAAAATTTTTCTTTACCTACAGATGCTGCAGAGACATTAAATCTTTTTTCTGCTGCAATTTCGATAGGTAAACCATTTCTATCTAAGCCTAAGGGAAATAATACAGCGTAACCTTTCATTCTTTTATACCTGGCAAAAAAATCCATGAGTATGTAGGTTGTCGCATGCCCAATATGAATTGGAGTATTTACATAAGGCGGCGGAGTATCTATTGAGAAAATTTTTTTAGCATCCTTGTTAATTTTAAAAGGTTTCTCTTTAAGCCACTCATCAGCAAGATTTTTCTCTATTTGTACTGAAAATCTCTTCTCTTCAATTTTGGGTTTGAATTGCATAATTTTCACCAGAATTATTTAAAAATCTGAATTGCAAAAGCTTTTTATAATCTAATCCAACCAAATTTATATACCTAAGGAGAATTAATATGGGAGTAAACAATAGACTTCAAATAGTAATTTTTGGCGTATTAAGCCTATTTTTATTATTTAGCGGATGTATTCAGCCAAGGGAAACAGAATTTGAAAAATTATTTGAAAGTAAGCAGATAAGCTGTGAAAATTTAGAGGGAGTTGAGCTTGATAAATGCCTATATAGTTTAGCATCTAACACAAAGGATTCTAATATATGTTTGCAGATTAAAGACTTACAGCTTAGGGATTCCTGCATATTTAGAGTGAGCTCAAAAGTTATGGATGAAAGCTTATGCAAATTAATCCAGAATTCTGAGATAAAGGATAAGTGTTACTATGAGATTGCTTTAGATAATAAAAATTCTAAGCTATGTGAAAGTATTACAAGTAATGACGTAAAAGATAAGTGCTATTATAATATTGCTTCTAAGCTGAAAAGAGCTGAAGAATGTCATAATATTGTTGAGATCTCTAAAAAAGAAAGATGTTATGAGGCAGTAGCAATAAAGGCTCTTGAAGCCGCATATTGTAAAAGTATTGCAGATATTAAAAGGAGAGAAAGCTGTTATGAAAAAGTTGCGAAAAGAAAGGGAGATGAAAAAATTTGTTATTTTATTACAACAATTGAAAAAAGAGATTTATGCTTAAAGGGCTTGGCTTTAAGCAAAAAAGAAAAGGAGATTTGCCAAAAAATAACACAAGTAAGCGACAGAGATAATTGCTTTAAAAGGCTTGCATTAAATAAACTTGATGCTTCGTATTGTGAGGACATTAGTATCAAGGAAAGCAAGGATAATTGTTATTATACAATTGCCACAAAATCAATAAAATTCGATTTGTGCAAAGAAATCGAAGATAGAGAAACTAGAGACAATTGTAAAAAGAATATTGCTGAAAAGACATTAAATGCCAGTTTTTGTAATGAGATAGAAAGCTCTTCTATAAAAGAAAATTGCTTTGCGAATGTGGCAAAATTGCAAAGCGATGAAGAAAACTGTATGAAAATTAAAGAAGCTGCATTGAAAAATAGTTGTATATTTGAAATTGTTAAAAAGACTCTTAATCCCGCATTATGTACAAAGTTGACCTCTTCAATGGAGGATAATTGCTATGAACATATTGCAAAGACGCAACTTGATGCAGAACTCTGCAGTGAAATAAAGGATAAAACTTTAAGAGATAGTTGCTATGAAACAATTGCAATACAAAAAAATGATTATGATGTTTGCACATTAATCAGTAATACTGACAAAAAGGATTTGTGTTACAAAACATTAGCGCTTAAAAACAGCCAATCCTTTATTTGTGAATACAGCGTCAAAACAATAAGTGGAGTCTCTAATAGAGATATTTGTATAAAAGAGTTAGCATTGCAAAAAAATGATGTAGAAATTTGTAAAAAGATAAAAAATTCTGAAATAAAAGATGATTGCATTTTGGCATTATCATCGGAAATTATTCTTAGTGAGGAGTGCGATATTATAAGTAATGAGGAAAAGAGGAGGAAGTGTTATTGGAATTCCGCATTTTCGGCTGAAGACCATACATTTTGTTTAAAATTACCTTTGGCGACAGAAGATGAAGATTATAACGGGTATAATAAAGATAATTGTATTTTGAGTTTGGCTGAAGAGCTGAATGATACAAATATTTGTGAATATGCATCAGAAGAGGAAGAAAGAGATGATTGTATTTTGAGTATTGTTGATGAGCTTCCTAATAAAAATGCCTGCTTAAAAATAAAAAATAGGGATAAAAGGAATTCTTGCTTATTTAGCGTTGCATCGCAACTTAAGGAGCCGGAAATTTGTGAAGAGATTGATAAGAAATTTGCAGCAAAATTGTGGAATGAATGCTATAAAATAATTGCAGAGGAGGAGCTTGAATTAGAGTATTGTGACATTTTAACGGATGAAGAAATAAAAGGAAAATGCTATGGAAGTATATTAGCAAAAACTGAAGAATATGATAAATGTAAAGAGCTGAAGGCGTTGCAGTATCAAACAGAACAGCCGCATAAAGCCAGAGATTATTGTTATTACGAACTGGCTAAAGAGAAAGAGGATTATTCATTTTGTAATGAGATAAGATATAATAAAACCAAGGGCTATTGTTATGCGGAAGTAAATTATGCTAAAAGTATTGAAGATGAAAGCATAACTGTTGGAAGTAAATGTAATGAGTTAAGTAGTTTTGAGAAAGATTATTGTTTGGAGAAAAGTGCTGAACTATCTCAAAATGAGGAGCTGTGTAAAAATATTGATAAGGGCAGTATAAAAGATATTTGTTATGTAGAAGTTGCAAAGTTAAAGCTGGATACATCAATATGTAATAATCTAACTCTTGAGGAAGAAAAAGCAAATTGTTACAATAGTGTTTGTAATTTACGCACTGATAAAGATGATTGTATTAAAAATGCTGCAATTTCCGCCAAAATTGAGATTGCATGCAATTACATAGAAGATGTTAATAAAAAGCAGGAATGTATAGATGCAATTCCATAAAAAGATAAATTTTAATATCTACATTTCTTTCTAATATTATGCACTATAGTAAAAAGGGGTTAACTCTTTTTATAATGGAACTGCTATTTGTTGCAGCTTTTTGGAGTTTTCTTCTTCTAGAAGTCGTAAAAATAAATTATAAGTTATTTACAATATCATTCTCCAGCGAAGGTTTTGACTATTTCATTTTGCTGACATTGGCAATTTTAGTAGGAATTTTCCATTATTTATTAAATAAAAAGTTTCCTGCTGAAGCGAAGCTTAGAAAGGAGGTAACTCAATTATATAAAACACGGTTGAGAGAGAAAATAAAATACGCAAAAACTGATATTAGAGTTGTTGCAATGATTGTAGTAGAATTTAGTGCAATTATGGTTGTAGCAATAGCACTATATGGGCTATTTGAAAAAGTTAGCATTATTAGTGAAAAAATCCCTTGGGAAATCAAAAGCATTTTAATAATAATAATTTTAGGAATATTTATCTACGGATATTGGAGATTTATGAAGCCATTCTATAAATATAAAGACTATTATTATGTAAAAAGAAGAAGAAAAAGGGGGTAATATTATGAAAGCTTTAGAATTAGCCAACTCAGATTTTGTCAAAATTAGTGGAAATGAGACAATTACAAGGTTGATAAGCTTATTAAACAGAACCAATAAAGAATCTGCAATTGTAACGGATGAAAAAGAGAAATATATTGGCATAACCTATAGCTATTATCTTCATAGGGTAAATATAGATACAAGCAAGGCAAAAGTAAAAAATATTGTTATAACAGCACCAACATTGAATGAGTATGACACTTTTGAAAAAATAGCGTCATTGTTTTATGCATCAGATACTAGAATTCTTCCAATAGTTAGAAAAGATAAAGTGGTTGGAGTTGTAGAACTAAAAAATTTTATTAAGAATATTATAAATGATGATGCATTTGTTGATAAAAAAGCTATTGATATCGCAACAAAAAAAGTAATTACTTTGGAAGAAAATGCAACTGTGGGTAATGCTTTACATGTAATGCGCATTAAAAGAATAAATCACATTCCTGTTGTAGATTCTAAAAAGAAAGTTTTAGGGATTATTACCTTCAGATCAATTTTAAAGGAACATTTTATGCTCCCAGAAAAGAAATTTATGCCAAAGAGACACAGCAGAACACAAAGATGTGCTGCATTTACAGAGAAGAAAAGCTTTTTAGAAATACCACTAAAAGAAGAAATTTTAGAGGCAAAAAAATTGAGCATTGATGCCACTGCAAAACAAGCTTTGAAACTTTTAATATCCGAGGGGGAAAATTGTGTTATATTAGTCTCTGAAAATAATAAACCGGAGGGAATTATAACATTTAAAGATGCAGTAAGGGAATTTTTACTTTCTAGAACTGAAAGAAGGAATTTACAAATTGCTGGCATGCCTAAAGTTGATCCAGTAGATATGAAGATTATAGAAAGAACTTTGGCTGAGAATTATGATAAATTTGAAAAAATTGTAAATAATGAAATCAGGCTTACAATTAAAGTAAAAGCCCATAGAAAAAGCGGATTAAGAAAAAGATATGAAGTGCATGCAAAATTGACATTTCCTGGCATGAGTATAAATGGAAAATGTATTGCTTGGAATTTTTTAAGAGCATTGCAGGAATCATTAAAGGCTATTGAAAGAAATCTTATCCAAAAGGGAAAAAGGAGGATTCCAAAGGCCTAAATTTCATCAATCCTTTGTTTCGGTTTTATTTTACTTTTTTCTATAGGAACTGGTTTTGAAAAGAAGCCAGCATATGCTATCATAGTCCCATTATCTACTAAAACATCATTCGGAGGTATGCACAACCTTATTTTTCTCTCCTTGCACATTTCTGCCAACATTTCTTGGAGTGGTTTTGAACAGCATACGCCACCAGCAACCAACAGCTCCTTTTTTTCTGAATGTGATAAAGCCCTCTCAGCAACTTCTGTAAGCATTGCAAATGCGTTATGCAAAAGAGAAAATATTAGGTCTTCTTTATTGACTCTATTTATTTTATTGATGGCTGCAGTATAAAGCCCGGAAAATGCAAAATCCATACCCTTAACAGTATAAGGAAGATCTATGTAATTTTTGGCTTTATAATAAATTTTGCTTAATTCTGGTCCTGCTGGAAATTTAATGCCCAATGCTCTGCCAAACATATCCAAAAGGTTCCCTATGCCAATATCTAAAGTTTCTCCATAAATTCTATAACGCTTATTTTCATAGCCTATTATTTGAGTATTTGCACCTGAAGCATAAATAACAATAGGGTCTTTGCAGTTTGTAAGCTTTTTTCCTATAAGAATGTGTGCAAGGCAATGATTAACAGGAACTAAAGGGATATTATATTTCAAGCTAATTAATCTTGCGATTGTAGCGCCTACTATTAATGCATTTCCTATTCCCGGTCCCTGAGAAAAAGAAATTAGGTCTATATCTTCAAATTTCAGATTTGCTTTTATAAATGCTTCTTTAATGATTAATGCTGCTTTTTTACAATGGTGGTCAAATAATTCTCTAGGAACTAAACCCATTGACTTATAAGTTTCTTTAACATTTGCGAGAATTTTTCCATTTTTTTTAACTATTCCTACTCCAAAAGTATGCGCTGTAGATTCTATTCCTAAAGCAATCATATTTTAAAATTCAAATAGCAAAAAATTTTATTGCTATTTTTTCTGCATAAACCCGCACTTTCCACAAGTATATCTATCTTTATGGCTTGCCATAAATACGCCTGGCCCGCATTTTGGACAAAACGGATTCTTTCTTTTTATTTCATTATTTGTAATTTCATAGAAGTTGGATTTAAGCTTGCTCTTTTGCGGCATTAGCATCCTCCTTTTTTTCTTCTTTTTCTTTAGAAAGTCTTTTTAAAATAAATTCTGGTTCTAAATTTTTCAAAATCTCTTTTGAATCATATAAATAAGCTAAGCCTTCTGCTTTCCCAGTTCCAAAAACATTTTTAATATTTTTAACTACTATTAACTCTTTATCTTTAGCAAGCAGTGCTGAAAGCTTTTCAAGGATTTCTTTTCTTGATGGAGTTGCTTTTATATCTTTTATTTCAAATAAAATTTCTTCCCTACGCAGCAAAGGATTTTTTTCTCTTTTTATAAATTCAACATGCATAATAACACCTACCTGCTTAGCCTTAAAGCATATTTTCCGGGATTTTTTATATTTAATTTTTGAGCTATTTCTGATTTTTCAGGATTAATAATTATTGAGTAGCCCTTCCAAAAGGTTGTAAATGATTTTCCATGGCAATTTGGACATTCATTACCTTCTTCAATAATATAATGACAATTCCTGCATGCTTTACCTTTAATCATTTTTTCTCAGCCTTCTTTTCCTTTTTCTTCTCTTTCTTTTCCTTTTTTTCTTTTTTCTTTAGGTCGATTTTTAACCATTCTTTTTTTCCTAAGCCTAACTGTCTCATAGTATATCCTACTCTAGAGTTTGCTACTGAATTTTTTAAGCTAACTGTTACAACCCTTGCCAATACATTGTCGCCTAATTTTAATCTTTTGTTAGTTTCTTTTCCTATATAACAATGGGCTTTTGGATCATAATTGATATAATCATCCATTATTTGGCTTACATGTATCAAACCTTCTATTGGACCGGTTCTTATAAATGCTCCGAACTCGGTTAATTCAGTAGTATAACCTTCTACCACTTCTTGCAAAACAGGTTTATAAATTAAAAACGATAGATTAACATCAAAGTAGATGCCACCATCTCCAGGTATTACTTTGCCATCTCCAACACACTCTGCATTTACTACTGCCACAACAACACCTAAATCCTCATCAACTACCCCTTCGTAAATTTCTTTCGCAACCTTAAGCACTACTTCATTAATATTTTCAGATAAAGCCTTTGGGGGCACTCTCACAACATCGCGAATTTTAACAATACTATACACACTATCACCTAAAACTCTTCAACAAATTTTTTCTGTCTTATTATAAGCACCTTTCCTCCAAATTCTTTTATTTTATTTCTAAGATATTTATCGTTCGTTACTATAATAAAATTTTTTTGCGCAAGTTTTAATAATGCTTCATCAGCATTGAGTGCTGAAATATTTTTAATACTTACATTGTACTTCTTTATCAACTTTTTTGCTACCTCAACACCTTTTTTTAAAGTTTTATTTTTTTTGGAAAGTTTACTTAATTCTTCCATTACTTTCTTTGGAATATAAAACTTAACTCTTCCATATCTCTCTCTAAGCTGCTCAAAAATATCAATTCTAAATTTTTCTATATACAACAAAATGTTAGTGTCAACGGCTATTTTATAATACTTCTCCATAAGCAACTAATCTCCAACCGCTCTCTGTTTTTTTAGATAGTGCAACTCTTTGGTTTTTTTCAACTATAGCTGGCATTTTTAGTTTAATCTCTAAATAATCATTTTTGCATGTTGTTATAATTCCTAAATTGGTAGATGTGCCGATGGTAACAATTACTGCATCATTAGGCTTGAATTTAGGTATCTCTATCAAAAGTCTATCCAAGTAATGTAAATTCAAAGATAGTTCAAAAGTATTATCTGGCAATGTGTTTGGTTTTGCAACAATTTGGCCTCTCATTTGGTCATTTCTCGTAAGCCTCGGATCTAAAGAGGTACCTATTGCTATTAAGCCGCCTGGATGTGCCTCTTTTAAAAGCCCTGTAACTGTAATCAGCATCTTCATAATATGCATTGCCTATAT
>CAYLVV010000015.1:0-11037 GCA_964387215.1 uncultured archaeon | reverse complement strand
AGCTCCGGGCCTTTAACGGAAATGAAGTTTGCTTCAGCCTCGGTAGCAACAGCCTTAGCCAACAAAGTCTTTCCGCATCCAGGCGGTCCATAAAGCAAAATACCTTTCGGCGGCTTAATTCCCATTTTCTTAAACGCATCGGGATATTTCAGCGGAAATTCTACAACACTCTTTAGTTCCTCTTTAACTTTCTCCAATGCTCCGATATCCTCCCACTTTACATTCGGCACTTCAATTGCAACCTCTCTTAATGCCGAAGGCTGGACATCCTTCAAAGCGTTCATAAAATCTTCTTTTCTGACTTCCAAACTTTCCAAAACCTCAGGAGGAATAGTTTCCTCTTCCAAATTTATTTTAGGCAGATATCTCCGTAATGCTTTCATTGCAGCCTCCTTGCATAAAGCTGCCAGATCAGCACCTACGAAGCCGTGGGTAATTTCCGCGAAGTACTCCAAATCAACATCTTTTGCTAAAGGCATGCCTCTTGTGTGAATCTGCAGAATCTCCAGCCTGCCTTTTTTGTCAGGCACGCCAATCTCAATTTCCCTGTCAAACCTGCCAGGCCTGCGCAAAGCTTCATCTATAGAATTCGGCCTGTTGGTAGCGGCAATAACAATCACATTTCCTCTGGCTTCCATTCCATCCATTAATGCTAACAGCTGAGCAACAACTCTCCTTTCAACCTCTCCGACAACTTCCTCTCTTTTAGGAGCAATTGCATCAATTTCATCTATAAAAATAATGCTTGGAGCATTCTCTTCAGCTTCTTTGAATATTTGCCTTAATCTTTCTTCCGCTTCTCCAACAAATTTACTCATCACTTCCGGACCATTAATTGCAATAAAGTGAGCTTGAGTTTCATTTGCAACAGCCTTAGCCAACAAAGTCTTTCCACATCCAGGCGGTCCATAAAGCAACACTCCCTTAGGAGGTTCAATACCTAATCTACGGAATAACTCTGGATGTCTCATGGGCAATTCAATCATTTCTCTAATCTTCCTTATAGCTTCATCCAAGCCGCCAATATCTTCATAAGAAACTCTGGTATAAACTTCAGCCTCCTTTACCGGCTCCTCTTTTAAAATAAATTCAGTCTGCTCGGTAACCTTTACAATTCCTCTTGGCATGGTATCAACAACAACGTAAATAAACCCTGTACCAAAAACAGAGATCCATACCTGGTCACCTTTAACCAAACTCCTTCCAATAAAATTTCTTTTCAGAATTCTTTCATAGCCTGAAGCAATTATTCTAACTTCCTGCGTTGGAGCTAAAACAACCCTTTTTGCCTCGCTGTACTCAGCCTTCCTCACAACAACTTTATCTCCTAAACCAACTCCGCAGTTATGCCTTATTAAGCTGTCCATTCTTATAATCCCTCTATTTTCATCTTCTGGACGAGCAGGCCAAACTACTGCTGAAGTTTTCTTTGTCCCTTCAATTTCAACTATATCTCCGGAAGTTACTCCCAAATACTCCTTACTTTTCCTATCCAGAGTTACAATATTTCTACCAACGTGCGTAGGATCAGCTTCTTGTACTCTCAGCACGATTTCTTTCTTTTTCTCTTTCTGCCCAAACATCTTAATCAAGTTTAAAATAGGAAAAATTTAAAAGTTTAAAAAGTTCCAATATTCAAAATTTCACCATTTGATGGTAGTATTCCTAAAATTTCCTCAATTCTTACATTATTTTTCGGAATTCTTTTGTCAAAAATTTCCTTTATTTTTTTTGCTAATTTCCCCTTCTCTAATTTTCCAGGCCTTATAACAACATAAAACTCAGCTTGTTTTTTAATTGCGGACTCAGGCCCGCAAACCGCAACATAATACTCATCCTCTTTTTTCAAACCTACAGCAAGCTTAAGCTCAACCTTCCTAAACCATTCCCTCTTTCCATAAACCATAAATGCACCTTTTTGCAAATATTCCTTACTAGGAGCCTTTTTGCTTACCTGCTCAGGCTTAACGCAATAAACATCTACACTACTTAGCATATTCTTCCAAGCTTTTGAGAATGCTGCAGCAAATACCGCAGCTTCTTTTATTGCTTTTTTGCTTGCATTAATTCCGTTTTTAATTATGCAATGTGCCGCTCCTACGATATCCGCATGCAAAAATAAATCCTCCTTTTGCATATACTTTTTTATTAAAATTTCGTTGCTATGCGCATCTTTTCCCGCCAAAACCAAAAACCCATCGCTTGTAAAAAACCAATGAAACTTTTCATACCATTTTTTCTTTCTGACTTTCTTTAGCACCTCTATTTTAGGAATTTCTTTTTCAGCTTTTTTTATTTTTTCTTCAAGCTCAATAACAGCCTTTTTAATACCCTCCAATTTTTTCTTTAATTTTTTTGCTTTTTCAAAAAATTCTGCGGCATTTTCCTCAACACTTTTATTTAGCATTATTTTTATTTCCATTCTTTTCACCAAACTTCCTGCTTTCGCATTCCGCATTCAAACACCAAGCATAACTTCTTTTTCCGTTCCTGACCTTAATTACAGGCGCTCCACATAATGGACACAATTTACCGTTATAACTTATAATGCCATTCTTCGGTAATGCAAAACTTACCTTACATTTAGGATAATTACTGCAGCCCAAAAACCTTTTCCCACTTCTTCCTTGCATTATTATTAAGTTTCCACCACACTCCGGACATTTCATTAAAATAGCATCTCTTCTTAAGGCATCCCTTAAATTCCTCCCAATTTCGCTTCTATTTTGCAATAACTTTTCTAAAATTTTAGCTAATAGCTGCCTGGATTCATTGACAACTTCTTCCTTTTTTTTCTTCCCTGAAGCAATAGAATCCATTTCCTTTTCAAGCATAGATGTCATTTCTGGCTTAACAACATCCACATCAAATTTTTCTAATGCATCAACAATACCAAATGCAATTTCGTTCGGCTGAATAGATTTAATTCCCGTAATATATTTTCTTGCGTATAATTTTTGCAAAATTTCATGCCTTGTACTTTTAGTGCCTAAGCCTAAAGATTCCATAAGCTTAATCAATTTTGCTTGTGAATATCTGCTTGGCGGCTGTGTTTCTTTCTCCTCAAAAAATACTTTAAGTACTTTTACAACGTCCTTCAGTTTTAATTCTGGCAAAATTACTTCTTTTACTACAGCGTAAGGATAATACTCTAAAAATCCCTTGGAAATAATCCGCATACCTTTTGCTTCAAAGACCTCTTTATTTATACTAAATTTAGCATTAATAATTTCTGCTTCTGCATCCTCGGCAAGAGTTGCAAAAAACCTTCTGCATATCAACTCATAAATTTTCCAAAATTTGGGCAGTAATTTTTCTCTATTTGCAGCATTAACTGGATGAATAGGCGGATGGTCTTTTGTTAGTTTTCCTTCAGAGGGTTTCAATTTTTCTTTAGCCAATAGCTCTTTAGCAATTTTGTTAAATTCGCCTATGCTTTTTAATTTTTCTAAAATTTTTCTTAGCTTTATTGTTTTCGGATATGCAGTATTATCTGTTCTGGGATAGCTAATAAAACCTTGCATATAAAGCTGCTCTGCAATATACATTGCTTCATTTGCGTTAATCCCTATATTTGCAGCAGCTCTTAAAAATTCAGTAGTGTTAAATGGAATGGGCCTCTTTATTACTTTCCTGCTTTTTTTGACTTTAATTACATTAGCTTCTTTTCCTTTAGCATTTTTAACTACCTTCTCAGCTTCCTTTTTTTCCTTGAACTTTTTCTTTTCATGCGCAGCCTCAAATTTTATTTTATCCTTTTCCAATAATGCTTTAACAACCCAGTACTTTTCTTTTTTAAAGCTTCTTCTTTCCTTCTCTTTGTCTACTATTAATGCTAATGTTGGTGTTTGCACTCTTCCAGCACTCAAAAATTCCTTTCCAAGCCTACCTGTAATCAAAGATAAAAATCTTGTTAATATAGAACCCCAAATTAAATCCACCTCTCTTCTAGCATTTGCAGACTCTGCCAAATTTTCATCCGGTTTTCTTAAATTTGAGAATGCATTAATAATGTCTTCTTTAGTAATTGCAGAAAAGTAAGCTCTCTTTACTGCTATACTAGGATTTCTTTCCCTTATATAATATAATGCCTCAAATCCAATAGCTTCACCTTCTCTGTCAGCATCAGTAGCAATTATTACTTCATCCGCAAAAGCTGCTTTTTCCTTCAGAAGCGTAATTATTTCTTTTTCAATACCCTTATATTGTATCTCAGCATTCAAAAGCTTCCTTAAATCTGTACCTAACCAATATTTGTACTTTTTGGGAAAATCAACATTGATTATATGCCCTCTCAGAGGAATAACTAAGCATTCTTCATTATTCCATTTTATTTTATAATATTGCACATTTTCATGCTTAAGAGTTTCAACTTTACTGCATAGAATAGAAGCTATTCTCTTAGCTGCAATATTTTTCTCCGCAATAATGAGTTTCATAAACAACACTATAATCTTTTCTGAAATACCTGAGAGGGCAAACTAATTCTATTTTTTACTTCAGATAGTATAACTTGAGTTTTTGCATCTATTACTCCATCTATTAATCCAATTTTCTCTATAAATTTTTCTGCCTGTTCTAAATTAGGCAATACAACCTTTGCTAATAAATTATATTCTCCCAAAACCTGGTAAAGCTCAATTACATAATCGTTTTGCTGCAATTTCCTAATAACATCTTTACTTTTGGATAATTCAGTTCTAAGCAAAATAAATATTGGATTTTCATAACCTAAACTCTTAAGATTTATTTTTGCAGAAATTCCTTTAATAATCCCTTTCATTTTTAACCTTTCAATCCTCTTTTTTATTGCAACATCAGTAAGCTTAGTTTCCTTTGCAATTTTGGAAAATGATGCCCTGCCATCTTCAATAAGAAATTCCAAAATTTTTCTATCAATTTTATCCAATATTACCATTAATTAACTTTTCCTACAAAAACCTATAAAAAAGTTTGTCTTTCTAACTATTATGCAACCTATCTCAGCATCGTTGGCAAAAATAGCTAAGGAATGTGAGGAAGCTGGAGCAACTCAATTTGAGATTCTAAAGTTAATAAAAGAATTAGAGCAGTACCAAAATTTAAATATAGAAGAATTGAGGTTAAAGGCAACTGAGGTTTTAAATAAAATAAATCCTAAGGCTGCCCAAGCATATAAAAGCTTTACAAGAATGAAGGTTTTTACTTCTCAGGAAAAAATAAAGCCTTTTGATATGGGAAATATAGTTAAATCTCTATTAAGAGAAACGCGTTTGCAAAGAAGCTTAGCCCAAAAAATAGGAAATGAGGTTGAGGAAAAATTAAAGGACTTAAATTTAGATTTTTTAAATACCGCATTAATAAGAGAACTCGCAAACGTTAAGCTTTTAGAATATGGAAAAGAGGAAGCGCATTTTGAGTATTGTAGACACGGAATGCCTACTTATGACATAAAAGAAAAACTTCAAAAGGAACAATTTTTGAATAGAGAACTATTAAAAGAATTTCATCTTTACAGCTTTCTTCCAAGAAATTTTGTAAGGACATATTTTTCCAGAGAAATTTTTGTTGAAGATATTGAATTTTTTTCCAACAGAATTTTTTCCTATAATATTGAAGTTATTGAGGATAATTTTGAGGATCTAATAATTTCAACACTCAACAAATTATCTAATATTTGCAATAATGTTTCTTTTTGCGGAATATCAAATTTTAATTTAAGTTTGGCTTATGCGCTAAGAAATGAGAACAATTTAAAAGAGCAGGATATTGATAGAAAAATAAAATTCTTTCTTAGGCTACTTAACAGTTTCTTTTCTTTAAGAAAAAACCTCAATAGCTTTGTTATAAATTTAAGCTTAAATCCAAATAAAGAGCCGTTTGCAAGTTTAAGAACAAGTTACATTGGAAAAATTACAACTAAAATTTTAAAATTCCCCAATAAAAATTTTTATACCGCATTAATAGTTGCAGATCCATCACAGCTAAAATCCGTAAAAGGAAAAGCAAATTTTATTTTAATTTCTAGAGAGGAAGAAATTTTTGCCTATATTCCAAATAACAAACCCATACTTTGTAATTTTGCACTAAAATTAAGCAATAATGAAAAGGAAAATATTGAAAAAATAAAAATTATTGAAGATGTTGCAGAATTAAAATTAGAATCCTTAAAGACAAAACCATATTTACAGGAATTTAATTTAGATAATTTTAGTTTTGTTCTCCAACTTTTAAATACAAAATTTTTAAGTGATGATTTAAAACAAAAATTAAGAAATTTAAAAAATTTTAAAATTATAAACTGCATAAGCAATTCTGCACTAAAACATTTTTCTTCAGCACCAGAAAAGCGCATTTATAATATAGAAAAATATATCTCTCTTTTAAAAAAAATTCCAAATAAGGAGTTTTATTGCTTAAAATTTATTTAAGATACGCTTCAACCAATTTAAATTTTAGCATATAAAAATAGCTTTTTGCAATCTCAAATAAAGGCATTCCTATTATTGTAATAAATAACACACAAAACACTTTTCCGCTGTAAAATAGAGGGTCAAATAAAATTTCAACTATAATTCCTAATAAAAGCAAAACAATACCCATAAAAAAAGAAGCTAAAAATCTTTTTGGGTATAAAAAAATAAATTCGATGCTTTTTGATATTGCATTTTCAACATTTAATTCATCTATTATTATTGCTTGAGGTGTAAAAAGAAGTAATAATGCAATTATAAAGGCTACAATTTCCAAAAACCAATATTCAATAGATAATGTGCCTAAACCTAAAAATAAAATACTAAAGAATAAATAAAATCCAAAAATTTTAAGCACAAATTTTTGTAAAACTTCACGCATATAGTATTCTACTCTAACCTTGCTCAATTCTTTCCTTATTGCAAAAATTAATATTGCAGAAACAGCGCTATAAAAAAGCAAAAAGAGGAGAAATAAAATAACCTCAACAATAATCTCTAATTTTCCTGCAGGCTTTAAAAAAATATTTCCGGAAGAAATTCTAACATTCTCAAAAATTGAAAATAAAAATCCAAATGCTAAAAGTACGCTATAAAGTAGAACTATTTTAATATTCCTTCTGTACAGCTCAATTGTCCTAAGCAAATGTTTCTTAGCATCTTCAAACATTAAAATATCTTTCTTTAAAAAGATTAAAAACCTATTTAGCTGCCTTGCTTTAAAATTTCACCCTCTAAATAGCATTTATGAGCTTTCTTAATCTTGACATCCGCAAATTTTCCTAATAAATTCTTTTCAATTGCTATTGCCTTATAATTGCTTGCTCTTCCAATAAAATTTCCTTTTCTACCCTTTTCAACAACAAGTATCCTTTCCTTTTTTCCAACCAAATTTTTATTATTCTCATAAGAAATTTCTAATGCTAATTTGCTCATAATTTTAGATCTCTCTTTCTTTACTTTCTCACTAATTTGTTCAAATTTTTGAGCCTCAGTATTCGGCCTTATTCCATATCTTGAAACATTTATAATATCAGGTTTAATGTCCTTAATAAGCTCCAGGCTTTTATTAAAATCCTCCTCGCTTTCATATGGAAATCCCACTATAATATCAGTAGCAATGCTTATATTTTCAATCCTCTTTTTAAAAAATTTTGCCAATTCTCCAAATTCTTCCACAGAGTAATTTCTTTTCATTAACTGAAGAATTTTATTACTTCCACTTTGTAGAGGCAAATGCAAAAATTTGTAAACTCTTTCATCCCCCAAAATTTCAACTAACTCATTTTTTATTCCCAAAACATAATATGGATTCATCATTCCCAATCTAATTCTATACTCTCCGTTAATTTTCAAAATTTCATCTAAAAGCATAATTAAATTTTTTCCGATATCAAAACCATAGCAGCCCAAATCTTGTGCAGTTAGTCTAATTTCTTTTGCTCCCTTTTGCAATGCTTTTTTTACACCGATTTTAATTTTTTCTATTGGATAAGATTTTAGCTTTAGCCTCGCATTTTTAACACAGCAATATGTGCAATTTCCAAGGCAGCCTCTTGCAATAGGTATTGTTGCAATATATTTATTCCTAAATTCAAAGTCCATATTTGGAGAAAATTCCACCTTTTCAATACCTAGAATTTCACATAGTTTGCTTAGTTTTGGTTCAACCAAAATTATCTCTTTTCCTATTCTCCTGACGGCTTCAGGATTAATTCTGCTTAAGCAACCAAATACAATAAGCTTAGCTTTTTTACATTCATTCCTTAAGCTTTTAATTCTTCTTAGCATTTTTAGCTCAGTGGGCACTTTTACAGCGCATGTATTAATAATTATAATATCAGCCTCTCTAAAATCTTCGCATATTTTAAAACCATTACTTTTCAATAGAGAAATTATAGCTTCAGTATCTGCCTGATTTAGACTACAGCCATATCCTTCAATATAAACTTTCATAGAGAATTCACTAGTATTAAAATTTATAATCTTGATATAAGCTTAGGTTTGAACTTATATGCAGCATAGCCCAAAACTGCAGAAAGCAAGAAAACAATAAACGGCTCATTTTTTAGATGATTAAAAAAATCAAATCCAATGCCATTGAAATATTGTCCGTTCTCCAATTTACCACCATACAAATAAATTCCGAAGTTCATTCCCAATTTTTCCAGTTGCGGATTTCTTCCTATCATCAAATAATACATATTATAATAATACCAATGAAGATTGATATAATATGCAATAATTCCCAAAATCAAAATCCCTATTGCATACACATAAGGGTTTCTGTACTGCAGAAAATTTTCAATTTTGCTGCTAAAAATATAGGCTAAAAAAAATCCGGGAACTGGCAGCAAAAAATAGAATGGGCTTTCCCAACTATGTAAAATAAAGCTTAGTAAATAAAGAATTGCATAGCTTAACAAAAACAAAATTACTGCAGTAATTATCTCCCTTCTCATTCTAAAAATGCTTCTGCAAAATTATTTTAATGGTTTTTAATGCAACTTTTCTATGCAGTACGATATTCCATGGGTTGAGAAATACAGGCCTCAGAGATTGGATGAGTTAGTAGGCCAAGAAGAGATTGTAAAAAGATTAAAAAGTTATGTTAAAAATAGGAATTTGCCAAACCTACTTTTTGCAGGCCCTGCCGGAACAGGAAAAACCTCTGCAGCATTTGCTTTGGCAAAGGAATTATTTGAGGAGCATGTTGAGCATAATTTCCTTGAGCTTAATGCTTCAGATGAACGCGGCATAGATGTTGTTAGAACCACAATAAAAGATTTTGCTAGAAGCTTAGCCTTTAATGCAGATTTTAAAATAATATTTTTAGATGAGTCCGATGCATTAACTGCTGATGCACAACAGGCTATGAGAAGGACAATGGAAAGATATTCTAAAATAACAAGATTTATACTATCTGCAAATTATTCCTCTAAGCTTATTGAGCCTATACAAAGTAGATGCGTTATTTTTAGATTTAAGCCCCTTGCAAAGGAGCAAATAATAAAGAAGCTTGAAGAAATAGCCTCAAAAGAATCCCTAAGCTTAAGTAAAGATGCATTAGATGCGATTGTCTATGTTGCAGAAGGCGACCTTAGAAAAGCAATAAACATTTTGCAAGCAAGTTCAGCTTATTCCAAAACTATTGATGCTGAGATTGTTTATAATGTCTCAAGTAGAGCAAATCCTATAGAAATACAGCAAATGCTAAAAGCAGCACTAAATAAAGACTTTTCATCCTCAAGAAATTTTTTGCAAGAATTACTTTACAAGCACGGAATGAGCGGTGAAGATATTTTATTACAGCTTTATAAAGAAACTTTAAACTTTAAAGAAATTAATGATGAAAAAAGATTGAAGATGGTTGAAGCAATAGCTGAAATTAATTTTAGAATTGTTGAAGGTGCAAATGAGAGAATCCAGCTCGAGGCATTATTAGCAAAGATTGTACAGCTTTAGAAATAATTTTAAACTAGCTTTCTCTTACTCAAATATGCAAGAACTTATACAAATACACTCTGCTTTAGCAATAATATACATTCTGCTAATTAATCTTATTTTAGTATACTCCTACTTTATAGGAAAAGAAATAAAGAAACATGGAGCAAAACCGTACTGTTTAATAATAGGAAATATTATGCTCTTTTTTGCAGGAATTTCTTTATTTGTTCTTTCTCAAGAATTTTTAAAGAGAAGTATTTTTGCTTTTTTAATAGATATTTTACTTTTGCTTTCAGCAGCTGCATGGTTTTACTTTCACAAATTTGCA
The DNA here is from genome assembly GCA_964387215.1 of uncultured archaeon. Taxonomy (GTDB): domain Archaea; phylum Iainarchaeota; class Iainarchaeia; order Iainarchaeales; family CAYLVV01; genus CAYLVV01. Next base: position 810 of record CAYLVV010000015.1, on the reverse strand, counting down.
ACAGACACATTATTTATAAAGAAAAAGTTAAGCCCTCAAATTATTTTCTTTTACATAATTTCTTCACTCCTTTATATGGCATATTATTTTATACTGACTTTCACTCCATTATTTAAAATTCCATTTCCAATTTCTCTCTTAGCATTAACCACTATTTTCATAATTTTAGGTGCAGTATTTGTTAGAGCCTATCCAATTTTCTTTAGAAAGGGAATACTAAATGCTGTAACTCTTTCAGCAACAAGTTATTTATTAGCTTTTATATTTTCAATTATTGCTTTATATTATTTTCCAGAACTTTCAACAATATTTATTTTAGCATCAATATTTACTTTTTTAGGTTTTTATTGCCTATGGTATGCATATCCTGAGCTCTTAGCTCCTGAAGAAGTGTGCTTTGTTTTTCAGGATTGGGCATTAATGCATTATGCCGCCAACTATCTCCAAGACAAAAAGAAAAATATTCAACTTTTAAGAAGAATAAAAGAAGATACTTCACGTTATTATGGTAGGGAAACTCCTATTTCCAGGAAGGATTATTTGATGTTAGAGGATGCTATCGCAAAGGAAGGCAAATATAGCAGAGTTGAGCTTAGAGGTAAACTAAGAAAGAAGATACATCCCAGGGCGCTTTCAAAAGAATTAGCAGATTTATTTGCTGACGAATTGGACAGGAATGTTATTTATGTTGAAACATTATTGAATAAGATATTGGAATATTCTCCAGCATTTCTAATCCCAGCATTAAAAAATTTTATAGAGAAAGAATCAAAAAAGATGAAAATGTTGCATAATCCTGATGTATAGATC
>CAYLVV010000014.1:0-11104 GCA_964387215.1 uncultured archaeon | reverse complement strand
ACAGACAAAATTTTAGCAACTTTAAGCTGAATTTTTTTCCACTCATCAAAAGTTATTTCCTCCATAAAATGCACCCTCAAAAATCCAATATAAAAATCATTAAAAGCAGTACCTTATTTCTTAATTTTTATGCCAAAGGAAGAGTTAGCAAAATGGGTTACATTCCAGCCAAATTTAAAACATCCTATACATAATTGGTTCTATTTTAAAGAGGGTTTTTCAAAGGAATTGGTGGATTGGATTATAAATCAGTATGATGTTAAGAAAAAGATATATGATCCTTTTTGCGGGGTAGGCACTACTTTGCTTGTTGCTAAAGAAAAAGGCATTAAAAGTATTGGCATAGATGTTTCTCCTTTAGCAGTATTTGTAAGTAAAGTAAAAACTAGAAACTATGATATTGAGAAATTAAAAACTACTTATGCAGAATTTAAAAAAGAAAAAATTCAATTACAGAAAGGTCCAAAATTGTTCAGAAAATTCTTTTATGGGAAAACATTTGAGATGCTGTTTGGTATTAAGAAAAATATTGAGGAAATTGAGGATGAAAAGGTTAGAGATTTTTTTATGCTGGCTTTGATGGATGCAGCAGCAAAGGTTGCATTAGTAAGAAAGGTTGGTGGTTCTTTAAGGAAAATTAAAAAACATCCAATACCTATAAAGAAAATATTTTTGAGGAAAGTAAAGAAAATGATTACAGATATCGAAAAAGTAAAATTGAGCAAGGAAGAGCCCATTGTAATGGAAGCAGATGCTAGAAATTTTTATTTAGGAAGTAAAGCTAGTGCTATAATAACTTCTCCGCCGTATCTAAATAAGATTGAATATACTACTGTGTATAAATTGGAGTTAGGGATATTTTTTAGGCAGCCTGAAACAAAACTAAGAAGCTATATTGCTGATGAGATTAGAATTAAGCCTATTGAAAAATATGCACACATGCCATTAGTAGCTCAAGCTTATTTTGCAGATATGGAAAAAGTATTAGAAAATATGTACAAGAGTTTGAAAAAGAATGGCTTAGTATTTATTGTTGTTGCGGGTGGCTGTTTTCCGGATAGAGTTATTAATTCTGATGAAATTATTGCAAAAATAGCTGAGGAGAAAGGTTTTAATTTACTGGAAATAATTTTTGCAAGAAAAATCCCATGTATGAAAGCCAGAAGCTCTTTTGTAGGTTATGCAAAAGAAAGTATTGTGGTTCTAGAAAAAATATAATTATTTAATTATAAGCAATCCCATTACTTCTGGCTTTTTAATTACTTTTCTAAAACCAACATCATATAGCCTTTTTGTAATGCCTCTGTAATATTTACTTAGGTATTTTCCAGGTGTGCCTATATAATGCAAAATTCTTCCATGCGGCTTTAATACCCTATAAAGCTGCTTGTAAAATTCTCTGCTATAAAGATATTCCGATATTTTGATGCTGGGCGGATCATGAAAAGTGCAATCAAACATCTTATCTCTAAATTTTTTTATGGCTTCAAAAATATCTTCATTCTTCAGGATTATTTTTTTATTTTCAAATAATTCTTTGCTAAAGGGATTCTTTTTAGCTAAAGAAATTACATTCGGATCTTTCTCAAAGGAGTAAACCTTCCTTACCGATTTTCTTTTTGCTGTTAATATTGCTAAATAACCCAAACCGCAGCAGCAGTCCAATACAATTCCTTTTGGCTTAAGGGTATTAACCATTTTTTTAATTGTTGTTTTAATTCCATGCTTATAGGAATGCATTTGTATGCCAGAAATTTCTAAAGCATTCCAATCATTCTCGCATGCAACAAGCTTATAAAATAAGTTAGTTTTTTTATCAAATAGGCTGAAAAGGGTTTCCCTTTTTAGTTTTATTCCCATTTAAGAGATAATATTAAAAAATTTTAAAATAGAAATTTTTTAATAAAGCTAAAAGCTCCGGTAGTCTAGTGGTTAGGATACCGGCCTGTCGAGCCGGTGACGCGGGTTCGAATCCCGCCCGGGGCGAAGTATCCTTTTTTTAAAAATTCAAATTTGAAGATTTTTTTCCAGCCATTGTTTAATTGCTTCTTTTGGCATTGCACCAACAAATTCATCTATAACCTTTCCATTTCTAAATAGCTTTACATTTGGAATGCTCATTATATTATAAGCAAGAGAGGTTTTAGGAGCATTATCAACATTTACTTTCACAAATTCAACCTTTCCTTTATATTCCTCTGCAAGTTGTTCCATTGCTGTAGAAATCATTACACAAGGCATACACCAATTTGCATAAAAATCAACAACAACGAGTTTTTCTTTAGATTTTTCGATTACTAAGTCTTTAAAATTTGAATCATTGGCTTCTTGCATAACAACACCTCTTTTTTAATATTTTGAAAAATGTTTAATTTATAAAATGTGCGGAATTGTGGCAATTTTTAATGAGAAGAATTGTGAGAAATTGGCAAAAGAATGTTTAGAAAGAATTTTGCATAGAGGCAAAGATGCAAAAAAAGTTATAGCTGAAAAAAATTTTGCAGTAGCGCATTGTTTGCATCATCTTTGCGGAAAAAAAGTGATACAGCCATTAAGTGGAAAAGGAATTTTTGCTGCGGATTGTGAAATCTATAACTGGAAAGAATTATGCAAAAAGTTTGATATAAGTGCTAGAAATGATGCAGAATTGCTTTTTTTCCTTTTGGAAAAAGCAAAAAGTTGGAATGAAAGGCTTAAAAGTCTGGAACATCTAAGAGGGGTTTATGCATTTGTATATTTTAGAGATGGAAAAATCTTAATAGCAAGAGATTTAATAGGCATAAAACCGCTAGCATTTATTAAACATAAAAATAAAATCGCCATTGCTTCTGAGAAAAAAGCATTAAAAAGTTTAGAAAAAAGATGGAAGAATTGCTATGTTGAATTTTTACATCCGAGACATGCATTAATTTTAAATGTTAGAAATGGAAAGATTAAGGATTTTAAGAGGGAATTTATTAAAATAGAGGAGAAGAATAAAAATTTTGAAAATGTAGTAAATAAACTTGATGAGCTTATTAATACCTCTATAAAATTACGGATTCCTGAATTTAAAAAAGTAGGAATTCTATTTTCAGGCGGCTTAGATTCAAGTATATTGGCATATTATTCTCTTAAAAATGATGCTAAAGTTGAGTGCTTTGTTTCTGGTGTTGATATTGGTAAAAAAGCCATAGATATTGAAAGAGCCGAAAGAGTTGCAGAAGAGCTAGGCGTAAAGCTGAATGTTATTGAAATTAGCTTGGATGATTTGGAAAAAGAAATGGGAAAAGTTGCAAAAATAATAGAGAGTCCAAATGTTATGAAAAATTCTGTAGCATTGCCAATGTATCTATGTGCTAAAAAAGCCTATGAGAAGAATTTTAAAATTCTATTTTCAGGTTCTGGAAGTGATGAAATATTTGCTGGCTATAGAAGGGCTAAAGAAGGAGATATTAATAGGGAGTGTTTTTCTCAACTAATTAAAATGTATGAAAGAGATCTCTATAGAGATGATTTGGCAACAATACATAGCACTGTTGAATTGAGGCTGCCTTTTTTAGATATTGAATTAGTAAAATTTGCATTCAGCTTTCCAGGAAAATTTAAGATAAAAGACAATATTGAAAAATATGTATTAAGGAAGGTTGCAGAGAAGCATAAGCTCAGCAGTGCGTTTGAGAAAAAAAAGGCTGCACAATATGGAAGCAACTTTCTTAAAGCTATTAAGCTAATTGTAAAAAGAAAGGGATTTAATTTTCCAGCAGATTTTTATGAGAAAATTGTTGGTAAGGATTTAAGAACTGCAGTGCTTTTTAGCGGGGGCAAAGATTCATGTTTAGCATTACATGAGCTAATAAAACAAAAATATGACATAAAATGCTTATTAGCAGTAATAAGTAAAAATCCATACAGCTATATGTACCACCCTGTTGAGGAAAGTTTAATTAAAAAGCAGGCAAAAATGTTAGGAATACCGCTTTTAATTAAAAGAAGTAAGGGTGAAAAAGAGAAAGAGCTTAAAGATTTAGAATTTTTAGTTAAAAAAGCTAAAAAAGAGTTTTGTATTGAGGCAATTGGTTGTGGAGCAATTTTTTCCAATTATCAAAGAAATAGAGTAGAGGAAATTGCAGAAAAAATAGGTGTAAGAGTATTTGCTCCTTTATGGCACAGGGAGCAAAAAGCAATTATAAAACAGCTTTTGAAGGAAAAATTTGAGGTTATTATAAGCAGAATTAGCAGTTATGGTTTAACTGAGAAAGACTTAGGTAGAAAAATTGATCACGGTCTTTACCAAAAATTTTTGGTTTTGGAAAAAAAGTTTGGGTTTAATGTTGCTGGCGAAGGTGGGGAATACGAAACTGCAGTATTAAATATGCCTGAATTTAAAAAGGTAATTAAAATTAAATATAAAAAAATAATGGAAAATGAAAATTGCGGAACTCTTAAAATAAGATAAAGTATGAAAAAGTATGATTTAATATTATTCAACAATGTTACTTCTGAATAATTCTTTTGTTTTTTCTGGGTCATCAACTCTTAAAGCCAATAATGCGTAATCGTGGTTTTTAGTTATTAGATAGATATTCTCTATGTTTACTCCCTCATTTGCTAAAATTGTTGCAACCTTTCCTAATTCTCCTGGTCTATCTAAAAGTTTCAAAACAACAACATCAGATTCTATTAAATTATAGTTTGCTTCTTGTAAAACTTTCTTTGCGGTGTTAACATCTTTTGTAATTACTCTGATTACAGCGCTATCTGGAAAAGTTTCAGCTGTAATACTTTCAATATTTACTCCATGTCTACCTAATAAAGTTGCAATATTCGCTAAAACTCCAACTCTATTCTCTGTTAGAATAGTTATCTGCTTCATACTCTCTACCCCCTGTAGACTAAATAAGAGCTACAAAGTTGTTATTAAATTTTTGTATTCGGGAAAAAGATTTTTGGTTTAGGAAAAATATTATTTCCTTAGGCAAAACTTTATAGTCCTTCTACATAACAAAAAAATGGAGATTTAAGCTATATTTTTAAAATTAAGCCAAATTTGGGCTTTCTACATAAAATAAAACTTAGCTTAAGCTTAAAAATTAGAAAGATATATAAAGTAGTTTGATATTAATATTGTCGGTGTTATAAATGGAAGAAAAAAATATTGCCGAATTACTAGAACAGGGAAAAGAAGTTAGCGATGATGCATTGGCCTTTGGAAAAGCAGCAAGAAGCTTTTAAATTTATTTTTATTAATTTTTGCTCTAATTTTAAGGAATGAGAATTGTAATTACAGGTACTCCTGGAGTAGGTAAATCAAAATTAGCAAAATTTCTTGCTAAAAAGCTGAAATTAAAGCTTTTTAATGAAAAGGAAATTGCAATTAAATTTAATATTGGACATTTTGAGGAAGACGAGCTAGTAATTCCAATAAGAAAATTGGAAAAGAAAATAAAGGGCATATTGAAAAAAAGAAAAAATGTTATAATAGAGGGGCATATGCTTTGTGAAATGAAATTAAATGTAGATTTGGCAATAGTTATTACTATGGATCCAGAAAAGCTGCAGGAAATATTGGAAGCTAGAGGCTATGGAATAAATAAAGTATTAGATAATATATTTTGTGAGGGAATTGAGTATTGTAAAAAGCATGCAACAAGGAATTATAAGAATATTATCGTTTTAGAAAATAAAGGGGATATTAAAAAATTAAAGAAAGAGGCTCTAAAAGCAATAGAGGAGTGGAAAAAATGCAAAAAATAAATGCTTTACTGATTTTTACACTTTTGCTTTGGATTTTTACCTTTAATTATTCTTTTTGGCAACTTAGTTTTAATGAATTGGGCATAGAGAGGTTATATGTAGAGGGGGCAGACAAAAAAGAATGCATAAAATTTAGTTATTTGCTTGAACCAAAGCATTTAGTTGATAACAACTACAGCATTTTATCATTGAATGTTGACTATGAACCAAAAGTTAAAGGAAAGGCTTATATAGAGACATATTTAAATCAAAATTTATTAGAAAAAAGAATGGTAAATGAAATAAAGGAATGGTATAGAGTTATATTGCCCAAAGAGTTATTAAAAGAGGAAAATTCAATCAAGATTTGTGCATATACAAGCAAAAGCATAAATAAAATTGAAATTAAACGAGATTCTTTTATTTCAAGGGCAAAAATTGCAGATTTCAGCAAAGAGTATTCTTTTGAGAAATTATTGAAGGACAATGTTTTATACATAAATGAACCTGCTGAAGTTGAGCTAGTAATAAGGAATTACGGAAGTAAAGAAGCAATTGTTGAAATTTTGCCTAGAAAATGGGAGTTTAAGCATGCTGAAATAATAGAGATGCCTAATGAGCTAACATTTAAAGTAGATGCTGCTAAAGATAATAGGCCAGGAATAGTAAGGCTGAAATATAAAATAATGCCCATTCGCATAGGAAAAATGGCTTTACCTAAAGCTATTTTGAGATATAAGGATATATTTGGAGATATTAAAGAAATAAGTTCAACGCAACCCTTTATTGAGGTTATTTCTGGAGAAAGAATTATAGGCAGTATAAATATTGAGGGTGTTGCTGAAATTGGCAAAACACAATCTGGAGTATTAAAAATTAAAAATATTGGGCAAAAAGAAGCAAAAATTATCAGTATTAGCTTAGAGGCGGAAAATGCAGATATAGAGCCAAATAACTTCTACATAACTAAACTCGGCAAAGCTCAATCAAAAGAATTTTTATTTTCCCTAAAACCCCTAAACTATGGAATAATTAGCATTAAATGTAAGGCTGTGGTAGATAAAAATAGGACATTTTCATGCGGCAGTAGTGAAATACTTATAGAAAAGCCCAAGTTTGATTGGAGAATATTGCTTATAGGAGTAACAATTATTATGATCGTGGGTGCTTATATATACATAATCTATAGGTGAAAATATGCCAAAAATGCCTCCACATAGGGAGATGTTAAAAAGAATAAGAGCAAAAGCTAAAAGAAATGTGCTTGCTAAAAAAACCTTGGCATTAATAAGGCTTTATAATATGCTACAATTAAGGTTTAAAGGAAAATTACCAAAAGAATATTCCAAATTGGAAAGAGTGGTAAAGGCTCTAAGTTCAGGAGATGAAAAAAAAGCTGTAAAAGCATTGGAAGAGATAAGAAAATTTTCCATAGCTAGAGAATTAGAGCGTATTGAGAGGGAAGCTGAATTAGGTAAAAGGCTAAAAGGGGCTGAATTATTTAGGCATATATGGAGATTGGCAAAAAGAGAGGAGAGAATTGAAGAGATAGAAAATATTAGAGGAAAGATTATTAGGAAGCTGCCTAAACCTAAAAATTTGGAGGAAAAGCTAGAATTTGAAAGAGTTGCAACTACTTTAGCTGAAATGCAAATTTTACTAGAGGAAGCTAGAGGGACTAGAAGAATATTAAGTGAGATCTTAAAAGATAGAATAAAGCAGTTAAAGAATACATTAACAGCTTATTTAAACTCAGAGGGTGAAGTAAAGGAGAAAGCATTAAGGAAACTTCGCAACTTAGAAAGATCAGCAAGAAAATTCCTAAACCACTAAAAACAACTTCTACATAACGTAACCAAAAAAGAAGGTTTTTCTTTATCTTTTTCCGGTAATCCCCTTAATAGAAAACTGAAAAAAACCCTTAAATTTCTCTAATTTTTGCCTATTTTCCCCTCTATAAAAATGCAGCCTAAGATACATTATGCTGCATATTTGCATAAATATAGCTAAAAAAATAAAAAATGGGCCTTAAAAGGCCCTTTAGCAGATTTTTTCCACCACCCCCAGAGCTTTAGCAATAAGCAGAGGATTTAGTTATATAAATAGATTATTGGAGTAGATTTCCAGTTTGTGTTATGTAGAAGTTACTCAACAATTTTTATTATTACATAAGCCCCTCCAATATATGCTATCAAGTCACCTAAAAGTTTATTTATGCTAAAGCCTAGAGGATAATTCATTGTTGTAAATATTATAAATGTCGTAGGTACCGTTGCTACTAACCACACAAGAAAACCAAAAATAGCAGCCTTTTCTCTTACATGTACATTTCTAAAAGAATCTTTTGTTTTTGCATATAATGCTACCATGCCCAAACTCATAAGCCATGGAGTTAAAAGATATAACATCATAAGTGGATCTTGCAAAGTTCTCATTCCACTCATAGCTTCTAAGCTATATGGCATTATTATTTGCACAAAGGCTGCTACTATGGCTTCCAATATAAAAATTACCAATCCTGCCAAAATCCAAGGAACGAAATATTTCTTAATTTCCATTTTAACCACCTCTTAAATTACATTTTATGAGAGGATATTGTAAGGTAATTTATAATGGTTAGTATGGTTATGTAGAAGTATTATTTCCTAATGCATCCAAGTTTTTTAGCTAAATTTACTAATTCTTTAAGTTTCTCCCAATATAAATCCTCAATTTTCTTTCTTTCTGCATAAGGTCTTTTTTGCTCTTCCGCAACTTTTAAGCGCATTAACATGCTTGCTGCATTATATATCGCATTTTCAAGCTCTACTCTTTTAGAAAATTCCTTAGGCATTATTATCCTATTTTTTCTACAAAATTCATTTACTTCCCCTAAAGCAGTTTGATAGTGTCTCATCCATTGCACAGCCTCATCATAAGTAGTTGGAAGTCCTAATTTTCTAAGTTCTTCCATTGCTTTTTTCCTTTCATCTATAAGCTCCTTTCTATCTTTCTCAAATTCTTTCCTTTTCTTTTTGAAATATTCGGTAAGGAGCCTTACGCCTTGAGAAAATTCTTCCAAATCCTCAGAAAACAGCAATTCTCTTATTTTTAATACTATGCTAAGTTCTTCTATTTTAGAGGCCTCAATACCTAACCTACTCATTTTTTCCGTTATCCAAAAAGCGCCGATAGCTATTTCATCGGCTTGTTTTTTTAAGATTGGATTATCAAAAGCTCCTAGCATCAATACTCTTTCCTCAAGCCCTTTTTTCATAACCTCTTGCATTGCCAAAATTTCCTCCATTATTTCATCTTTCGCTGCTTCTAATTTCTCAACACTAAGTACATATCCTTTCCTCTCTAAAGAATCTAAAACTCTAAAAAGTTCCCTTGCTCTCTTAAAAAATGGTGCTTTAAATTTTTTACCTTCTAAAAATTCTCTAAATTTCTCCTTCAATCTTTTAGTAGCTCTAATATTAATTCTTCTTGGCATAAAATTCATCTTTTTTTAGAAAGCTCTTCTCTAAAAAATTCTACTACTCTTTTAGGATCACTATCTCTATATTTCCAAGAGAATTCCGCAATTTTTCTTGCATCGGCTGTAGGAAATTCTGCAGCAAGTGCAGAAATTATTTTTAGAGCTCTATTATGGCTCAGTGCTATACTTATTGCTTTTTTAATTTCTTCTCTTAGCACCTCTAACTGCTCTTTTGAATATTTTTTTCCAAATCCTTTCATCAATTCCTTTGATAATAAATCTATTACTACTCTTTTTACAGAATCAACATATGTGCCCAAATTCAAAGTAATTCTTCCAATGCCTAATCTTCTAGATTCTTTAGCAGCCCTTCTAGAAAAACTCAACATTCTTTCTGCAAATTTTGAAAGTATTATTGTTCTATGTTTGTCTGCTAAATCCTTTATTTGTTTATCTGTAAGTATTCTCCTCTTTTGCGGTTTCTTAACAAGCACTACCTCTTTTTTTTCCTTTTTTTCTTTCTTTTTTCTTCGCTTTCTAAATATCAACATTTATGTCACCTAAAAGAATTGCTCATCCCTAATTTTTATTTCTTTTGGATTTTGCTTTTTTGCTGTTATCTCTTTTTTTCTTTAATGTATTTCGCTCTTAATTTTGCAGCAGTTTTAACATCTTCCTCAGTCCATATCCCTTCAGCATTTCTCTCCTGAATTCTCCTAAGAATTGCTTGATCTTCTCTACTTATTTCTACGCCCATCCTTGTTATTTCGTATAAAGCACCTAAATGCCTTGAAATTCTCACACTTGGTGTTCTTACTCCTCTTGGAGAAAATTGGGACGGCAAACCTTTCTTTCTTTTTTGTGTTTTTCTTTTTCTTGGCCTTGGCATGTAAAAAGATTATTTCCGAAGGTTAAAAAGTTTTTCTTTATATGATTTAGTATGATAAAGTATTACTTTATCTTATAAATAAAAGAGCAGAAATATGACGGGAAAAAATTTTTTTCTTAAGGAAAAAAATTTTAGAAATAAAAAGGAAAATAAAAAAGGAAAAGTGGCTGTTAAACTCCTTTTGCCAACATGTATACTCGTTTCAAAGCAACTATTAGTGCTGCTGGTGCAACGAATACCAGGATATAGTTAATAATCGCTTGCAATACAGTACCTAAACCTGCCACTATCTCATCAATGACTGCTAAGTTAGCTGAACCTACTACCATTAATGCAATTGCGCCAATAAGGAAGTTTGAAATCTCTTTGTCTTTGATATTTAGGAAACCTACTATCAAACCTAAGACCACTAGCAACAAGGTAACTGCTCCTGCGTATGTAGCAATCATTCCGTGCAACAAACCTGCAATGATTGCAATGACTATTCCTAAAAGGAATGCATATATGCCTATTGTTTGTAGTTCTGTTGCCATTTAGCTTTCACCTCCTAGCTGTAGGAGGCAATTCTCATTTAAAAATCTAACGTTTTTTAGTTATGCTCTTTAAGTTTATTGTCGATATTAGCTGCAGAACTGTTCTTCTAAATCAGTATTAAATAAAACATTTAAAAGCTCCGTATTATCAGCAGGCACTCTGCATAATTTTTCCATAGGTTCAAATTCTTGTTCTGCATCATCAACAACTAACTTCTGTAAACTCTTCCTAAATATGCAAAAATTGTCTGTTCTTCCTAAGCACTCATATAAAAATTCAGCTCTGCCGTTTACCCCCTCTAAAACATACACCATTTTTGCTTTTCTGCATAATAAGGAATAATCTCTAAAACATTTTTCATCATTTCCGCAATCAACAACTTCTTTAGTTTCTGGTAAACCTCTTACCATTGGAGTATTTATCATAAAAATAAAAACAAATGTTGAAATTAACACAGCTATTGCAGCAATAATAAAGCTATATCCTAAATACTTCATTTCTTTTCT
>CAYLVV010000013.1:5561-11513 GCA_964387215.1 uncultured archaeon | reverse complement strand
TGTTAATTGACAAATATAAAAACTTAGGGAAATTTTTTTGGTTAGAAAAAGAAAATTATGAAGAAGTTAAGAAAGAAGTATTAAAACTTCTTGAACTTTCTCTGGGGAAATAGCTGATTTTTAATGCTTTCAGCAATCTTTTTGCCAATGATTTTGGCTAATGCTTCGGTAGGAGCTTTTTTAAGATCTGCAATTCTCCTAAAGCCGTTTCTATAAAGCCTTCTAGCTCTGACTCTTCCAATATATTTAAGTTGTACTAATGCCAACAATTCCTCTTTCACACCATATTTCATTCTCATTTTTAAAATATTGAGCATTTTTCTATGAAGCTTATGCCTTAATACTTTCTCAAGCTCTATTGCGGAATAAAGCAACCAATCTGCTTTCTCAAGTCTGCTTCGCAAAATGCCAGGTTGCATCTTGTAATTTTCCATTATTTCTTGCTCAGATACTTCATTTATCCACTCATAAAAAATTTTTGCTAATGCGAACTTTTGCAAAATATCTTCATCAAACATGCAACTTTCAATATCCAAAAATAAATCTTTCCTTAAATCCATCATCTCCGCATAAAGCAAATTTGCCTGTTTAGAATTAATATTTGCATAAGGATATAATTCGTAACAATCGCATATCATCATTAAATATGCCATTTCTTCCTTTTTAGGCTCTTGCATTAAACAATTTATTATTTTATTAGCACTTATCGGATCAATATAAAGTTGCGAAACTCTATTGCCGAGAGGAGTAGCTTCAAATCTATTCTTGCTTAATCTAACAAAATTAAATTCTTCAAGCATTTTTATAATATCATCAAGTTTTGAAAATAATGCAGAAATATCTCCGTACTGACTTGCAAAAAAGGTTTTTGAGAAAAACCTTTCCATGGAATTATAATCATAAACAAAATTATTCGCTATTAAGCTTAGTAGATGCATCCTAAGTACTGGTTCTAAAGAAAGTTGTGAATGTATGTCCTCTAAAGGAGCCAAAACAAATCTTTGGAAATAATAATCAATTTCATTTTCATTTCTGGCAATAATAATCGCTCTTCCCTCTTTATCGTATTTAGGCCTTCCTGCTCTACCTATCATCTGCTTATATTCTCTAACATTAATTGGTTTACTTACGCCATAAGAATATCTATAAAGAGAATGGATTACTACAGTATGTGATGGAAGATTAACACCCAAAGCTAATGTTGGAGTAGAAACTATTACTTTAAGCTTAGAATTTCTAAATAAATCTTCTATAATAGAACGTTGTTTTGCTAAAAGTCCTGCGTGATGAAATGCAACTCCGTGTTTTGTCAGCTCTGCTAATTTTTTACATTGTTCTGTTGGTTGCTCCAAAACATTAAGCAGATATGCCGAATGCTTTTCTAAAAACTTCTTTTCTTTGCTTAGAAATTTTTCCACAAGCTGTGAAATTTTTTGTGCAATATTTTCTGCACTTCTTCTTGAATTTGCAAAAATCAAAATTTGCTTTTTTCTGTTCAATGTATCAAAAATTAAACTCTCTATTGGATTTTCCTTCTTTTCTATTTTTTCCTCCTTGCTTTCATAATAAATTTTTCCGTTAAAATAAACTCCCTCTTTAAGAGGGACTGCCCTATATGAAGAAACAATTAATTTTGCATTTAACCATTTTGCAATTTCTTCTGCATTAGGGATTGTTGCACTTAAGCCAATAATTCTTATATCTGGAATCAAAAATTTTAGTTTTGTAGCCAAAAGCTCTATTGTTGCTCCTCTATCAGAATCTAATTCATGAATTTCATCAACAACAAGCATTCCTATTTGCGAAAGCCAATGTGCATTATGCCTTATCAAGGAATCTAATTTTTCATAAGTAGTATAAATAACATCAAATTTTGCCAAATAATTACTAGGACTATCAAAATCACCTGTTGAAATTGTTACTTTTATATTGAACTTCCTGCTATATAATTTCTTAAATCTTCTATAATGCTCATTAGCCAAAGCCTTTAGTGGAGCAGTATAGACAATTTTTCTATTTGATTTTATTAAAGCATCTATCATTAATAGTTCCGCAATAAAAGTTTTTCCGCTTGCAGTAGGGGCTGAAATTATTAAGTTGCCTTCAAATATATTTTTCTTAAGTGCCTTTTTTTGCATTGGATTTAACTCGCTAAAATTATTTATTTTCATTAATTCTTCAATTAATCTTTTTTCAGTTAGATGCATTCTTTAGCATCTCCTTTATTGCATTCCTCAAATCCTCTATTTTAACATCAAAACCAGCATTAATTGCTTTATACTTCTTCAATTTTTCTTTTAACTCCTCTATTTTTTCTTTTTTTGAAATGTCGGTTTTTGAGATAAAAATTAAAATAGAGGCGCTTATTTTTTCAATCTGTTTTAAAAGTTTCAATTGTTTTTTATAATCCATATTAGGATCAAAAACAAAGATTATCAAATTTGCTAAATGTTTTAATGCCGAAACTGCCTTTTTCTCAACTAAGTTTCTTTTTTCTTCAGGTTTATCTAATAATCCTGGAGTATCCACCAATTGAATTTTTTCTTTATTCTTTATAATGCCTAACTGAATAATTGTTGTGGTAAAGGGATAGCTGGCAATTTTGGGTTTTGCTTTTGTAAGCCTTTTAAGCAAAGTGCTTTTTCCAACATTCGGATAGCCTGCTAATACGGCAGTTGGCATTGAGAAATTCACATCTGGCATTTCTCTCAAACTTATTGAAGCATTACGCAATAATTCTATAGTCCTTTTTAATCTTTTAACTATTGAAGAAATTCTTCCAAGAAATTCTCTAGCTTTCTTTTTAATTATTCTAAAATCGTCTCTTCCTTTGCAAGGAGTTTTTCTTATAGAAAGTAAAAGCTTTGAAGAAAGCTTTTTTACAAGTTTGGCACTCTCGTTTACTCTAGCTAAAGATTTCTTTAGCGTAACAACATCTGCCAATATTGAAAGCAGTTCTTTGTGAAATGGATGCAATTCTTCAAAGTTAGCACTTTCTTTAACTATCTTTCTTAAAATTTCCTCAATATAATTTGAGAACGTTTTTAATTTTGCGATCTCTTTTTTCTTTTGCCATTCCCAAAAATTCTTCCCTTTAGCTATATTCACCTTTTTCATTCTTTTAAATGCATTTTCTATAATCTCCTCAGTTCTTGGAGGAGTAAATAAAAATTTTGTGCTTTTCATAAAAATCAACTCTTTTAAATGTTTTTTTACTCTCTCATTTTGAGAGTATGAATATTTTTGAAAGAAATTATAAGCAATATATTGTAATACCTATCGTACTGTTTATTGTCTTTGCAATTATGGTATTTTTTGTTCCAGGAATGAAATATGGAATTGATCTCAGAGGGGGAACATCAATAATAGTAAGGGCTGATAATACTATTAATAGGGCTGAGCTGTTAAATGCACTTAAAGAGAATTTTGAGTTTGAAGATCTGCATGTTACAACAACCGGTAGCGGTGCAATAATAGAATTTGCATACGAGAAAAATATTTATGAGGCTGAAAAAATTCTTAAAAATGCAGAAAAGAATAATATTGCCATCGATGCCGAAAAATTAAGAGCTTATCTGAAAAAATATTATGAAATAAAAGAAATTCCTAAAGAGGCTAATTTTGATTTCTGGAAAAGCGCTCTAATAAAAGCAAAAGAAAATTTTAACTTGAAACTTCAAGATGTTATTACAAATGTTTTAAATATGGAAAATTTAAAAATACAGAAAAGAGAAATAGGCCCTGCCTTAGGAAATTTATTTTGGGATTCTGCATGGAAAGTTGCATTAATAGCTGTAATATTAATAATAATTGTAATATTCATTTTCTTCCGCGAATTAATTCCAAGTTTGGCAATAATAGCTGCAGCAGTATTTGATGTTTTTGCAGCATTGGCCGGAATGAGTTTATTTGGAATTGGATTGGGTTTAGCCAGCATTCCTGCATTGCTAATGCTTATTGGTTACTCTGTTGATACTGACATTCTGCTTACAACAAGAATTCTAAAAAGAAGTTATGGCGATGCAACAAAAAGAGCTTATGATGCTATGAAAACAGGATTAACTATGACGACAACAACATTGGTTGCAGCAATTGTAATGTTAATCTTAAGCTACCTAACCCAAATGGAAGTCGTCTTTAGCATTGCGGCAATAATCGTCTTCGGTATGTTAGGGGATGTGGTATCAACGTGGCTAATGAATGCTCCTGTGTTGCTTATGTACGCTGAGAAAAAGAAGGTTGTAATATGAGGCGCTATCTTAAAAATTGGAAGGTAATGTTATGGCTGTTTTTAATAGTTGCAAGTATTTTACTTATAGTTACAAATGGAATTAAATTTGGAATTGATTTTAAGGGCGGCACTTTATTCCAGATACATTTGGCAGAAAAAGTAAAAGACCCTAAAGTGGTTGAAAGTATAGTTGCAACAATTGAAAGAAGATTGGATTGGACAGGGCTTAAAGACGTTAAGGTTTCAGCGTGGGGCGCTGCGGAAGGGGTAGAATTTATTATTGCTCAGATTGCTGAAACTGATCCTAAAGAGGTTGAAAAAATAGAAAATTTATTATTAAAGCAGGGGAAATTCGAGGTTATGCTTGATGGCAATATAATGTTTGTGGGCGAAGACATTCTGCAAATACATAAGGAAATAGCCAAAGGCTACAACTATAGGAGAATCTCCTCTCAGTTATATGAATGGACATTGCCCTTTACTTTAACTGAAGAAGGAGCAAGAAAATTTACAAAAGCTGCATTTCATAAATGTAGGCCTATTGGCTATGGAGAAAAAGGAATGGAATATGAATGTAAAAGAACCTATTTCTTTATAGATAGGCCCCAAAATAGCATAATTATAATGCCATATTCATTATATGAAAAAGATAAACAACTTTTGCTGCAGGGCCTAGATGCTTATGGAATCCCCCCTAATACAAGTATTGGAGAATTAAAACTTAATATTGGGATACCTCTGATTTTTATAGATGAGAATTTTTCCTCAAAGTTAAAAGAATATATTGGGAAATATAAAAGTGCCATTATTCCGGCAAATATTGAAGATGATATCAAAAAAGAATTAATCAAAAAAGGATTCAAAATTAAAGAATATAAAGTTGAGGAAAATGTACCTTGGTTATGGAAGGTTAGCGGAGCAAAAAGCGTTATTTCTTTAAGCGAAGAAGTAACAAACAATAAACCCTATGTAGAAAAATTTGAGGATGCAAAAATATTTTCTAATTTAGTAATTAGAGGCTATGCTACTAATGCAAAAGATGCAAAACGGGAATTAGAGAATATTACCATTATTTTAGAATCAGGCTCATTGCCTGTAGCTGTAGAGAATATAAGTAATGAAATAATTTCTCCTTTACTCGGAAGAGAATTTTTATTCTATGCTGGTTTAATAGGCTTATTTGCCTTAATTACTGTTGCAATTATTATATTTATCAGATATAAAATTGTAAAGTTAGTTGTTCCTATTTTAGTTGTTGCATTAAGTGAAGCATTACTTGTGCTAGGATTCGCATCTGCAATAAGTTGGAATTTAGATTTGGCATCTGTTACTGGGATTTTGGCAGCAATAGGTACAGGAGTGGATGATCAAATTATTATTACCGATGAATTAACAAGAGGCAAAAAGGAGGTAATTAAATTATCTCTTTTGCAAAGAATCAAAAATGCGTTCTTTATTATTTTTGCTGCTGCAGCAACAACAATAGCAACAATGTCACCATTGATAGTATTTGGCTTCGGAATGGGAAAACTTGTTGGCTTTGCGATTACAACTATTGTTGGTGTTCTCATAGGTGTTTTAATCACAAGACCTGCATACTCTGAAATTATAAAGCAAATTTTAGAGTAGAAAAAATTTTAAATAAAAAAGCTCTTTTGAAGTATATGAAAAAACTCTATTGTGTTTTTATAATTTTATTATTAAACAGTTTGTGCTATGCA
>CAYLVV010000013.1:0-5461 GCA_964387215.1 uncultured archaeon | reverse complement strand
CTTTGATACTGGGAAGCAAATGGCTTATTCCAAGCTCAATACTTATTCAGGAGGCACTTGTAAACGAATATGTAGTGGAGGAAAATATTGTGATGTAGAATGTTATTTTACTGGAAATCACTTAAACTTTTCAGGAGTACATGAGAATAATTACAATTGTGATGTACGATACGAAAATGGAAAACTTAAAATAAAGCTGAGTGAAGAATGTTATACTATTCTGGGTGGAGGACCTACATCTATTGAAAGATGTCCAAAGTTAAATTCCGGTGTTAAATGGGCAAGCATACAAGTAAAATATATTAATTTTGCAAAACGTTATCATCCAACTATCGATATTAAATGGACGAAAGTTAGCAACAATCTTTTTAGGTTTATATTCGATGCTGGAGATAAAGATTTTGATTTGGATGAAATCAAAGTTGATTTTGGAGATGGTGCAATTGAAACATATCAAAACTGGCCAATAGTACCATATCCTCATTATAGGAATAGAGCTATTTTATGTTATGAAAAGGGTTGTGATAAAAAAACGTTAGAAGAAGCCCAAGAAGGAGTATACTATCACGGTCTTCGCGTTATAAAGCCATATTTACAACATAGATATTTTGCAGAACATGAATATACAAACCCAGGTACTTACAAAATAAAAGTTATTGTAAAAGATAGTGTGGGTTGGGAAACAACAAAAGAAATCACTGTCAATATAGGTGAGCGTATTCAAGATTCCGATAATGATGGTATTTCAGATGATAAAGATAATTGTCCTTACGATGCAAATCCTGATCAAACAGATACTGATAATGATGGTTTAGGGGATGTTTGTGATAATTGCCCAAATGTCGCAAACCCGCAACAAATTGATTCAGATAACGATGGCATAGGAGATGCTTGTGATAATACGCCACTAGGAAATGTGCCAACATGCGAGGATGAATGTAGTAGCGTTGGAGAAAGAGGGGAATGTTTTAGGGATGATGTTGGAGAAGGATATTATGTTTGTGGAGATTTTGATGATGATGAATGTTTAGAGTATGGAAAGGTTTATTGTAGCGCTGGAGAAAAATGTATAAATGGTTATTGCACAGCAAAACAAACATATTCTTTAGCATTAATTGCAACGCCAAGCTCAATTCCTGAGACTGTTGGAGAATTTAAGAGGGTTGTTACTTTAAAAGCAAATACTAATGCACAAAATGCAAAGTTTAGATTTAGTTGTGATGGCAGCAGTTGGAGTTTTTGGCAAACTGAAAATACATATATTTGCACTTATGAAAATGTGTCTCCAGGAACTATCACTGCAAAAGTTGAAATGGAAGTAAATGGTGCTAAACAGCAAGCCACGGCAAATATAATAGTTACAAAAGATAAGGCTCCTATAATTGAAAAGTTTACTGCATCTCCTATTGGAGGGGGTTGGCCATTAAAAGTAACATTTAAAGGAAGTTATTATGATATAGAATCTGCTACAGAAGGTACAACACTAAAAGCTTGGTTAGACTTCGGAGATGGGCTAAAGATAAAATTAGATGAATATGCGAAGTTAAAGGGAGAAAACCTTAAGGATGGAATTACCCACTATTACTATAATCCAACTAATGCACCAAAGACTTATACAGCAAAATTAATTATTGAAGATGTTAAAGGAAATGTGGCTGAAAAGAGTGTTAACATAACAGTTTCTAATGAATGTTCTAATGTTAGGGAAGTAGATTTAACAAAGCCCAGATATGGAGGATTGACTGTTGATAGTTTTAAAGCAATAAATCAAGGAATCCAAGACATTTCATGGATGGATATCCGAAATGCAAAATTAAAAATTAAATATAATAACCAATATCGTTCTTTTGATATACCTTCCAGAAGTGTAACAGTTGGATCTAAAAATGAAGTTTTGGTAGATCGGAAATTCTTAGAGAGTATTCCAGAAGATGAAATTACATTATTAGGAGATTTAGTAAATATTGATAAAGAGAATGAAGTAATAGGGAATAATGTATATTGTGTAAGGCTCAAAATTAAACGTTCTGAAATAGACTTGGTAGTTCTACTTCCAGAAACAAAGATAAATAATATTTATGCCCTTGATGAAGATGGAAATCCCAAAGAAGGTTGTGAAATAACAATAATAGATAAGGATGGAAATGAGAAAAAATTTATTACTGATAATAATGGAAAAATTGAAGTTAATATGAAAGTTGGAGATATTGAAGAAATAAGAAGTACATGTGCCTATTCTCTTAAACTAGAAACCGATGTTGGAGATGTATTGTTTAATATACCTACTGGTGTGTTAAACTTGAATGATATAGTTGGCGATGGCGCATTGTGGTGTGGTGATTCTGAAAACAATATTACTGGGTGTGGTGAAACAACATTTACTGATCAAAAGGGAAATGAAATAAAAATGATGCCCGATCCGATACAAGGAGTTATTCCACTAGCAGCACTTCCGCCAGGGAATTTTAATGTCAAAGCTGGAGGTGGTGGTGCAGGTGGTGGTGGAGGAATGTTTAAGCTTAAATTAGGTGCATTAGAATGGTTTATTGCAAAGGTTATTGCGCCATTAAAGGTTATGTTGGGAGATGAAGTAGAAATAGTGCTTTTGGATGAAAGAACAGAGAAACCGATTCCTTATGCAGCTGCGAAAATTAAAACGCCTGCTGAGGAAGTTATTACTGTTAAAGCGGATGAAACTGGAAAAACAATTTATAAACCTAATATGCCGGGAATTTATGAAATAAGATTCTCAAAGGCAAAAGCGGAATTTGAGGTTTACCCATTAGCTGCATTTACTAAAGCGTTTGGGATAGATAAAACGATTAATACTATCACAACATCGTTGGAGACTTTAGGAAATCAGCTAATAATGTTAGTGTTACTTGCTGCTATTGCTTGCGGAGTGGTAATTTATAGGTTAAGTGATATATTTAAAGAAATTAAAGTTTTGAAGGCTAAAGAGTTAAAGCTTGTAAGATATGCAGTAACAATAATTGCATTATTGCCTATAGCTTATGTTTCAATACAAAATAATGCATTAGCAATAATTGCATCAATTGTGGAGATTGCAGGAGTTTTAATAAGCTACTTTGTTGCAAAATTGGGATTGAAGATTATGAAATATAAACCAATAAGAGTATGATTTTATAGGAAGGTTTTATCTATTTTTATTTTATAAACTCTCTCAATTATAAAGTACCAGATTGATAACACAAATATAGCCATAAAAAACCAGCTTATGGTGTGTGTAATAAGCGAATATTGAAAAGAAAGTTTTGCTATAGAAAGAACTAATACGAGTCTTAAAAAATTGAAAGGAAAAATTAAAAAGATGCTTAAGATGAATAGCAGTAATTTTCTCTTTAAGGAGGGTTTTTTTAGAGCTAAAAGTAAAGAAGCAAGCATAGATAGAGAAATTAAACCTGTGCAATCAGGTTCAATACTAAAGTTATGATTATTAATAAAAATATAATGAGAAGAATGTTGCAAAGAAAGAAAGTTTGCCAATTGTGAAGCAATAAAATTTTGTAATGGAATAATCGGTAAATTATAAATCAGGAAATAAAAAAGTAAAAATAGAGCTAGAAATTTTATAAGAAACATAACATTTTTATTTAATTTAATCACCATGGTACTCTCTTTAATTTTAATTTAAATGCAACTATGTTCGCAAATCTATGAAGAATTAGAGTTAATGCAAACATGAATATAAGTTCAAAAATTGAAGGAATATAAAATTGGATTCCAAATATTAGGCCACCAATAAGAAAATCTATTTGATCCCATGGAAATAGTTCCTTGCCAGGAGGCATATTTAATCTTCTTTTAATAAAACTTTCTGCTAGATCTCCAAAAATTGCTCCGAGAGAAAGAATAAAAGAAATGAATATGTAATTGGGAAAATAAAAGTTAGCAAAATAACTTACAGGAATGCATAATAAAACTGTAAATATTATTGCTCCAGTAGTGCCTCTTATAGTTTTCCCTTTGCCTAAAAGGGGTTTTTCATCAATAAAAAGAATATTAAAATCTAAAGGCTTTTTCCCGGAAAATATCACTGCTAATGAGTTGGTAAGATATAGCGGTAATAGAAATAATAGTGTATGAACTAAAGAAAATTGCATAAATGGAATAAGCACAATAAATTTAATTGCTTTTCTACTCTAATTGTGCTAATGAAAAAAACAGAATTAAAGACTATTTTAATAACCGCTGCATTAGCAATATTAGGCTTAATGTTGTTGGTAATACTTCTTAGTATTGCGTTTACTGGAATGCCTTTTGTTGCTGCAGGAAACAAAATTTTGATTGTACCTATAGATGGAGAACTTTCTATGGAGAAGGAAGCTCCTTTTGGAAAAAAGTATATTGTCAGTGTTATTGAAGATTTAGAAAAAGCAAAATTGGAGCCGGAAATTAAAGCAATTATTCTTGAGATAAATTCTCCTGGAGGGAGTATTGTTGCTGCAAACCAAATAATTGAAGAAATTAAAGATTTGAAGAAAGAAAAAAAGAAAGTAATTGCATATATTAGTGAAATAGGCACCAGTGCTGCTTATTATGTTGCATCAGCTTGCGATTATATTATAGCTGATGAAGATTCTTTTACAGGCTCAATAGGAGTAATTGCAATAATTCCAAATATTGAGAAATTTATGGAAGAATGGGGGTTTGAAGTTGAAATTTTGAAGGAAGGAAAATTTAAAGCAATGGGAAATATTTTTGAAAAGATGAGTGATGAAGAAAGGAGGATTTGGGAAAAACTGCTTAAAGAAGCATATAACAATTTTAAAAATAAAATAATTGAATTTAGGGGAGAAAAATTAAATAGAAGCGAATTTGAAAAAGTTGCAGATGGGAGAATTTTATCAGGAAGGCAGGCTTTAAAAATAGGGTTAATTGATGATATCGGCACTAAAAAATATGCAATTAAAAAAGCTGCTGAATTAGCTAATATTGAAGAACCAGAAGTTGAGGATTTGAGCAGCAGAGAAATTTCTTTACTTGAGCTACTTGCTGGAGCTGGAAGCGTGATAGGAGAAGGAATAAAGGCTGCATTTAGAAATGAGTTTATAGTAAAATTAAGATAATAGCTTTGATTTAACAACCTCTATTTTTTTGATTCTGGCTATATTTTTAATTTTTTTGAATATGCTATCTATATAATTGCCTAGCGCTGCATCCTTAACAAATTCTTCAAAACTCTTTTTGGAACTAAATTCTTTCATCAAAGCGGAAACTTCTTCTCTAATTGAATTTGCAGCGGCATAAGGAATTCTTCCGTAAGTGATAATTACGGATTGGAGTCTTGCTTTCTTTCCGTCTTTTGTTTTAATATCCTGGATTACTGCTATTTTAGTAGAATTTCTTCTCAAAAATCTCCCCAAATAGGAAGGTTTTATTTCATGACCTACAATTTCAGTCAATGCTCTTGAAGCCTGAACATCACAAATTCTAAAAT
>CAYLVV010000012.1:0-11712 GCA_964387215.1 uncultured archaeon | reverse complement strand
AAAGAAGAGTATATTATTAAAAGTATTTGGGATTTTATTCAACTTTTGCCCAATACACAAGCATTTCATTTAGTCAAAGTAATAGGCTTTGAGGAATGGGTTTCTATGGATGAGATAAGGAGACGCATTAAGGAATTATTTGGAGTAGAATATAAAAATGAGCGCAGCCTATATCCTTATATTAAAACTTTAGTAGATTGCGGTTTATTTGAGTCTTCAAATATAGGCGGCAAAAAGCGCTGGAGAAAAAAGGAAATTCTTATTGCAGTAAAGAAAAAGCTTAAGGAGAAAGAGAAGATTTTAGCTGAGAATAAAAGCTATGAAACTTCTTCAAAATCTCAGAATACTGGTAGCAAAACTGATACCAATTCCACTGAGTAACCTTTCTACATAGGTGTAATAATTCCTCTTTATTTTTGTTTATTTCTACCTCTCCTTCAATAGCATTTATTAATGGAATATGATCTTCAGAAAAGCTTAATCTATTAATTAATGCTTCAAATGCCTTTGCAGCTAATGATTCCTCTATTTTTTTATCATCAATATAATATACTGCTTTCCATTCCCCCTTAGTCATCCATTTATGGGTAGGGTTTTTTCCGGTTTTAAAAAATTCAACAACTTTGCTCAAAATTTCCTTAGGTATAATAACACAATTTTTTCCAGGCCTTATATAAGGTACATCAGTAAGCAAACCATGCCTATAATAGTGATATCTTTTACCATTCGATTTCTTTACATTTTGTGTATAACCATAAATTGCCCTAAATATTTTTTGATAAGTGTAGCTTGAAAGCTTCATAGAATCAGGAACAACAAATTTATATTGTATAAAATATCCTTCTAACATAATCTATTTATACATAAAAGAATTAAAATAATTTTCTAATGTCTCCTGTATCTGCTAAAATATCCTCTACTCTCTGTTTCTGCAGAAGATTCTTCTTTTTGGCCTCCTGAAGAGCCTACTATAATAATATCCTTCACTGCCTTAACAAGCTTATAAGGAACGCTCTTTTCAGTTATAATTTTTTTAGCCTCACTTTTACTTCTGGCTTTTAAAGGCTCTGTTGTAATAGTTTCAAGCTTTCCCTTTTCTAAGTTTATTACAATATCATAGACCTTTCCTTTATGTTCTCCACTATCAGTATATATATCCATTCCAAATAATTTTGACAATCGCATAGTCATTTTAAAACCTCCTTAATCCTGTGTATTAATAAGAAGCTAAACTATTTTTTATTTTTATCGTTTTAATTCAAATTCGTCCAAAAATTTGCGAAAAATATACTAAATACCATTATATTAATTAAGACTAATAATACCGGAACTAAAGGGGCGTCAACACTTCTACATAACTAATATTTTAAACAAACTTTTTCATAAGTTATCGAGAGGACTCTTCACTTTTTTTAACTCTTCCAGGCTTATATGTGTATAAATTTGTGTTGTGCTTAAATTAGCGTGCCCTAACAACTCCTGAATTTTCCTTATATTCTCACCAGCTTCTAATAAATGTGTGGCAAAAGAATGTCTTATTGAATGAGGCGTAACTTTTTTACTTATTCCTGCTCTCTTTCTCGCTTTCCTTAAAATCCTTTGTATAGTATCTACAGATAATTGCTTACCATTACCCTTGCAAAATAAATACTCACTTTTTATACCTCTTTTTTCCCTCTTTTCTAAATATTTCTTATATTTTTCAATCCATTGTTTAGAAATAATAACTATTCTATCTTTAGCCCCTTTTCCAGCAACAACTTTAGCAATACCTTCCTCAAAATTAACATCTTTAACCTTCATTTTTACACACTCACTAACTCTAATCCCTGTCGCATATATAAATTCAATTATTAACTTATCCCTCTCTTTATGGATTGCTTCTAATAATTTTCTTATCTCCTCCTTTGTTAACACTACTGGAAGTTTTTTTTCCTTCTTAGGACTTTTAATATCCATAACAACCTCTTTTTTATGCAAAAATCTCTCAAAAAAGAATTTTAATGCGGAGAGATTTAATGCCAAAGTAGCATTACTTGCATTCCTTTTTTCCTTTAAATAAGCTATATATGCAATTACATCATCCCTTTTTATCTCTTCCACATTCTTTTTAATAAATTTAAAGAATTCCTTTACATGCTCACAATATGCTTCAATAGTCCTCCTAGAATAACCTGCAACTATCAACTCCTGTCTAAATCTTTCAATTGTCTGCTCCACTAACATATTAATCACTCAACTATTCAAAGGATTATTAAATACATCCATCAATTCATTCAACATTTTTATAATTCCGTTTGAGATTTCCGTTTCTTTCTTTTTCAATCTCTCTGACTCTTTCTCAAGATCAAATACTTTTCTTAGTCTATTCTCAACCTTCTTAAGTTCGCCCTCTAGTATAAATTTAGAATCTTTTTTTGCTTCTAATGCTGTTCTAATTTCCATAGCTCTTTTATCAAACTCCTCTTTGCTAATTAAACCCTTTTCAAACCTCTCCTTTATCATTTCTAATGTTTTTTCCAAATCCTCAATTTCAGCTTCATATTGTTTTATTCTGTTTTTGGTAAGGGCATATTCCTTTTGATCCTGTTCAGACCATCTGCCCAGTGCAGCTAATCTTTCTTTAACTAAATCCAAAGCTTTTTTGGCATTTGCTAATTTTTCATATAATCCCTCAATTCTTTTTGCAAGCTTCCACGAACGGTCCAAAGCTCTGTTATAAACAGCCTGAGGATTTTCTATTCCAGGGTCTCTAAATAACCTACATCCCAATTCCTGCATTTTAAATTTAATAAAAAGATTCAATTTTTTAATAGGTTCAATTTCTTCATCTACCTCCATAAACCGCTTCCTAAAATCTTGAGCCTCTCTTTCAAACTTTTGCGCAATTCTAATCCTTTCCATTAATTCTTCTTCAGCAATCCTAACAGTCCTTTTTGTGAATTTTTCCCTTTTTAGTTCCAGCTTAGCGTTTTTCAAAAATCTTTTTAGCATATTAATATTTGAATTCACTACTATTTAACTTTTAAGGAAACCTTTATAACAACCAAAAAGCTCTATTTTAATATGCCTAAACCAAAAGCAAAGCCCAAACCCAAAGCAGAAAGACCAAAGAAACCAAGTTTTTTAAAATCTCCAAAATTCAGCTTTCTAACTAGAGAAGTTGTTTCAAGACTTTGGGAAATAGCGGAAAGAAAAAGATTTAATGATTTTCTTAAAAAAACCAGATTTTTTATTGAGGACCCAAAACTTAAAAGAATTCTGAAAAAACCCTCTAGAGAAATATTGCTAATACTCCAGCTTGCGTTCCAACTAAAACTAAAACCAAAAATTGTTGCAAAAATTTTTTCCAAATATTTAGCAAAAGACCCCAGATTATTGCAAAATATGCTAACACAAATACAAATGCAAAATTTTGATGCTATTGCTCAAACTCTGAAATACCTCTCTAAAAAGGCATCCTAAACAAACTGTTCATAATGGAAATGATTGAATTTATAAACAGGCCTTTTAATCTTCTTCTCTTTGAACCTATAATTTTCCAAAACATTCTCCTTTTCTCCAACATATTTTTCAAACCCAACCTTTTGCGTTGCATCCAATAGAATAAATTTTCCTTTATATTCAGTAATTACTACTGCATGCGTACTAAAATCTTCCATCTCAAAAACCACTACCGCTGCATTTTCATCCCCTAATGCAAACATTATGCTGCACAAAAAGATTGCAATATCCTCATCATCCCCAACTTTATATTTTAATATCTCTGCAGGACTAAGCCAATAATTCAACTCAAAATCCAATTTTGCATAAGTAATCTCACTAACAACAAACTCATAACACTTCTTCAAAACACTTAAATAATCCTTCTCAAATTCATAATTCTCATTTTTAAATCTCTCAATAAAAGAAATTATTGTTAAATTCTCCTTATCTACCAAACCCTTAATTTCTCCAACAGTTTTCTTTTCCTTCTCATTTATTAAATCCCTATATTTCTTTAGCAAAGCTTCATAAAGCTTACAAACATTCTCCTCCATTTATAAAATATGCACCTTTTTCTTAATTAAACTTGCGTTGTTAAACTTTTCAGCTTTTCCACCAATTCCTTCTTCCTTTCTTCCATTTCTCCAATAACTCTTTCTAACTCTTCTTTTCTTTTTTCTAAACCCTTTATTTTTTTAATAATGCTATTATCTATATTCTTCCTATTTTTCTCAATATTCTTTTTCAGCTCCTCAAATTTTCTATACACTTCTTCCAAATTTTTTTTAGCCAAACCCTCTAACTTTATTAAAAATTTTTCTTTATTTTTAACATCTATCTTACTCTTTTCTAAACTTTCTTTTGCAATACTAAAAAACTTCTTCAACTTTACAAAACCAATATCTTTCTCAATAGCTGAACTAAAATCTGTAAGATATAAATCTAAAATTTTTAACTCCTCCTTACTTAATAAAAATTTGATTTTCTGCAAAACTTTCCTGACTGAAAGAAACTCATTAATTATGCTCATTTTAAATCTCTCAAATTCCTCCGCCGCAACATCCAATACTCTTTTCGCATTTTTATAATTTCTAAACTCAGCCCCCTCATAACATTCTTCAATCTCTTTTTCCAACTCCTCAACTTTTCCCTTATCCACAACCAATTTTTTTTCCAAATCCTCAATATCTTCCCTTAACGTTTTTATCTTCTCAACCCTTTCCTTCTCTTTTTTAGCTTCAACTTCCCTCCTCCTCAACTCAAAATATTTATGATTTTTAATATTTTTCAGCTCCTCAAATTTTTCAACTAAAGTTTCAACAAGCGCTCTGGTTTCCTTTAACTCCTCTTTTGCTAAAATTCTACTTATAACAATACTCTTCCAAAATTTTGCTAACTCAATCTCAAATTTTCTTTTCGCATTAAAACAATAATTAATCCTTTCTTCAAATCCTTTTGGAACCTCTAAAAGTTTGCTTATATTTACCAATCTACTGCCTAATTGCTGCAAAGCAGTATTACTAACCTTTCTCAGCCTAAAGTCTCCCTCCTCAACATCAATTTTTTTATTTTTTAAATTCTCACCTATACTCCTTAACCTCTCCAAACATCTTTCAATTTCCGCAAATTTATTACTCATTAAGCCTTCTAAATCTTTCTTAGCTTCTTCAATCCCCATTAATTTTTTTTCCTGCCCCACTTTTTCTTCTCTAAAAATCTTTTTTAAAAACTCAAGCATATTATATTTAAATTGTAAAACCCTAATAAAAACAAATGCGTTATAGAATATTCACACCTTTAATCCTATTATTGCTACTACTTACCAATACTATTGCAGCTGTATGCGGCAACAATATTTGTGAGGCTCCATATGAAAACAGCTGCACCTGCAGTGCTGACTGCGGCTTATGCAGAGGTAGTGCAGGAATATGCAAAGAATTTAAATGCGTAAATAGTGAATGTGTTCCCGTAACTATTCCTAATTGCTGTGGAAATAATAAGTGCGAATATCCAGAAAACTACGGCAATTGCCCTGCTGACTGTAAGCCCACACAGGTTTCAGCATTACTGATAAGCCCAAACTTAGGAGAATATTTTGTTAGAGGGGAAAAAATAATTTTTAAGGCTAAAGTAACATCTCATGGCAGAAAAGCAATTACAGCTGATGCAAACCTAACATCTCCATTATTTGGAAAATTAAAACTATATAATGATGTTACCCATGGTGATGAAAAAGCCTATGACAACATTTACACTAATACATTTATCATACCTAAAAATGCAAAACCAGGAACCTATGATTTAAACCTTGATGTAAATTTTATGAACGTCTTTGCCCATTTAAAATATAAAATTACTATAGACCCGAAACTTACAATTTCAGCAATAGTAAGTAAAGAAATAATTTTAGGAGATTATATAAATGCAAAAATCTCCCTTTTTAAAAAAAACTTGCCAATAGATGCAAACCTAACAATTCAGCTTTATGACTCTCACAACCATTTAATTCTAAAAGAGTCCAAAATTACACAATCCTACAGCCTAAATTACCACACCTCTCTTATAGAGCGCTCTGGCACGTGGAAACTTAAACTTTTTGCGGAAGATGAAAATAAAAATTCAGCTTCCACAGAATATAAAATAAAAATTTATCCTGCCGAAGTTATAAATCTTTTAAAAATTAAAATTTTAGAAATTCCAGAAAAAGTTGCTACTGATGAAAACTTCCTCATTAAAGCTAAAGTTTTAGATAATGAGAATTTTCCAGTTAGCGATGCAAATCTATTCTTAATAATTCCTGAAACAGAATTACAATTTCAGAATATGTCCAATGGCATTTACCAAATTTCGCTAGATTTTAACGGAAAATATTTGGCAGGAAAACACAAATGGAAACTTTCTGCAATAAAAAAGATTTCCAATATAGAGGTTACCGGCATAAAAGAATTTGAAATAAATTTCATACCTTCACAACTTTCTCTTGAAATTATACAGCCGAAAAGAATTACTTTTAAGGTTGGTGAGACTCTCTCCATTTTACTTCACTCCTATTATAAAAATAAAGATCCCGTAATAGGCGCAAAAATAAAAGGAGTAATTGCTAATGAGAAATTAAACTTTATTGAAATTGAGCCAGGCTTCTACAAAGCCACATTGCCTCTAACACAAAACCTAGAAGGAAAACACTCAATAACAATCTCTCTAGAAGATTCTTATAAAAATTATTCCCAAACAACATTATCAGTAGAAATAGTTGGTTTAAGCCCACTAGCCTATATACAACAAAACCTTAATTTTATAATTACTGTTTTACTCTCTGCAATAATTTTACTTATAATGTTTTATTATCTCTTTAGCAGAGAATTAAATAAAATAAAACTTAAAATGGAAAAGAAAAAAATTTTGTCCTTGGAAAAAGAACTCCAAAAAAGATATTTTGAAGAGGGGGAACTTACTAAAAAAGAATATGAAAAAATGATGCAGGAATATGAAAAAAGACTAAGTGAAATAAAGAAAAAATTAGGTGAAATATAAATGTTTAAAAGACATCTTAAAGTAGCATTAATATTCACGATTTTTCTCCAAATATCTTTCTGTGCATTACTTCAATATCCAAAAGAAGTTTCTAAAGGAGAGATATTAAGCATTAAAGGCCCCTGTGAAGCCAAAACTATTACAATATCTGCAAGGCTCTATAACTATTTAATATTTTCTGAAAATATAAAATGCGAAAATAACAACTTTTCATTTTCTAAAAAAATAACATATGATATGCCTTCCGGCCTTTGGAAAATTTCGGCAGGAAAATATCTTTTCAATATAAATGTAAAGCACTCCAGAGAAAGCAAATTTCTGGCTGTTAAACTCTTAAGCCCTGCAAAAAAAGTTGAAAGGACCCAAAAAATAACAATTGCTGCAGAAGTTACTGATGCTGGAAAAAAAGTTTCTGATGCAAATGTCTATGCCTTTTTGCCAACTGGAAAGAAATTAACACTTCCCCTTGCTGAAAAGGGCATTTATTCTGCAGAATATGAAATACCTTATAATGTACAATTAAAACCATGGAGATTAATAATTATCGCCACCCATCCATGTGAATTTTGCACAGAAAAAATTTCAGCTGGAGAAGAAGAATTCACAATTGCAATACAAAAAGCAAAAATTTTGCTCAACATTCTAGAACCCAAAACAAAGACATTTCCTTTAGAAAAAGAGGCAGCAATTGTTATAAAAGCAACCTATGCAAATAATCAGCCCTTAAAAAATCCAACTGCCTATATGTTTGCTGACAATAGAAAATTTGAATTTAAAATGGAAAGTGATACGATCTTTAAAACTTCTTTTACTCCCTTAAATTCAGAAGGCGCCAGAGAAATAAAAATAATTGCCTATGATGATGCAAATAATTTTGCAGAATTAAAAACAAATTTCATTTTTATTAAAGACATCTCCTGGTATATTAAACATCTACTTCCTTTACTTATCTTTTACTCAGCATTAATTTTTATCCTTTTCATACTTCTAGTTTCAGCACTAAAATTCCTCAAAAAGAAATTAACAATAAAACAAAAAATTTCAATACTTGAAGCGCAGCTAAAGGAACTCCAAAAGAAATATTATAGCGGGAAAATCTCAAAAACCTCTTATAAGGAAGCAGCTATAAAGCTTGAAGAAGAGATCTCAAAACTTAAAAGCAAACTCTAAAGTTAAATTTAAAAATCTCTGAGTTTTGATATTCTTCATGCTGGACTTAAAAAAATTCCTTCCATTTCTTTTCAAAGAAAAAAATTTAGAGAAAAAGATTATTCCTAGAGAGGGCACAACCGAACATGAAATGGAAGTTCTAAAGGCTGAAATAAAGGCTACTGAACTTTTAAAGGAAAAAAGAAGGAAAAGAAAATATGAAATTCTAAAAGTAGGTGTAAGCAAATTTGATGAATTAATAGCAGATAAGGGTTTAGAGCGAGGAAGCACTTTGCTTATAAGCGGCGGCTGCGGAACAGGAAAAACCACTTTTTCATTACAAAGCCTTTATTACGGAGCAAAACATAACCAGAAAGGAATTTATATCTCTTTTGAAGAGGAAATTGAAAAAATAAAATTACACATGAAAAAAAACTTTGGTTGGGACTTCTACAAACTTGAGGAAAAGGGACTAATAAAATTTATTCAACTTGACCCTATAAAAGTTGCAAGAAAAGTAGAAGCATTACGTGCAAAAGCAGCAGGCACACTACGCATAGAAATTAAACCTTTAGTATTGCCGTTTATCCCAGATAGAATTGCTGTAGATAGCCTCTCAGCATTAAGTATTGCTTTTGAAGAAGAAGAAAATTATAGAAAATATATCCGCACATTATTTGAAACATTAGAATCTTATAATTCTATAAATTTTGTTCTTTCTGAAACTGAACAAAACCCAGTAATTTATTCTCGAGCCGGCATAGAGGAATTTCTTGCAGATGGCGTAGTAGTATTTTACAATCTAAAAATAAAAGACCAAAGGCAGAATGCATTAGAAATTTTAAAACTCAGAAGTTCCGCGCATGTAAAAAAGTTGGTGCCTTATAAAATAACCTCTAATGGATTTGAAATTTACCCAAATAAAAGAATAGAGCTGGATTTTCTATAAAACAAATTTTTATATTAAAAGCCTTATTATATAATGCAAAATTCCATAGCTACTTCAGAAAAAAAATCACAAGTTTCTGTTGAATATATTACTCTTACAGCCTTCCTAATAATGGTATTAGCTATTGTTTTTATTTATGCTCAAATTGCATTACAGGATTCCGTTACAGTAAGCAGAATTTCCACAGCAATTAAAAAAATAGCATCCGCTGCAGAACAAGCCTATGCTTTAGGCCCGGGAACAAAACTTATTGTTGAGGTTGAATTCCCCCAAAACATCCAAAATATTTCAATTAGTGAGAATGAAATAAATGCAAATGTTAGTATTTCTTCAGGAACAACTCAAATATATGAATATACTGATGCAAAATTAACTGGCAGCATTACCCCATATGCAGGATTACAACAAATTCCTGTTTCAGTTTTACAAAATGGAGTAGTTCTCATAGGAGCATCAGCATCTGAAGATCACAATGCCCCAATTACAACATTATTAGCACCACCAAACAATTACACTACCAGCAACTTTACAGTACAATTTGACTATAATACCTTTGATGCAAACTCCTCAATATATGCTTGTAAGCTTATAATTAACGGCTCAGTCGACCAAGTAGATTATTCTGTTGATGAAAACACTACACAAAGCTTTACAAAAACATTCTCTGCCTCAGGAACATATACATGGGATATTAACTGTATAGATAATTCCGCAAACTTTAATGAAGCTTCTAGCATTAATGGCCCCAGAACTTTACACATATTACATTTAGATACAGAACCACCAATAGTTTACTTAATCTCTCCAGAAGATGGAAATGTATGGCACAATACTATTGTGTCATTCGATTATAATGTATTTGATGCGATGAGTGATATTAATCATTGCCAATTATTACTTAAAGATATTATGGATGATTACGTTGCTGCATATTGGAAATTTGATGAAACATCTGGACAGAGCATTAATGATGAATCCGCTAATAATAATGATGGTTATTTGGGAATGTTGCCAACAAACGATGTTTATGATCCCAGCCGCGTGGGAGGAAAGTTTAATAATGGCTTAGAATTTAATGGCGACTATGTTACAATTCCAAATTCCTCCTCATTATCTCCAACTTCAGAAATAACTCTAGAAGCATGGATTTATCCATATTCTTCAACAGGATTGCAGTCAATTATAAGCAAAAGATATAATTTACTTATGTTAGAATTTTCTTATGCGTTAGCCATTGATGCGACTAATAGAACCATTATAGGAATTGTAAGAACAAGTACTCAAAATATTTGCACTAGTAGCGCAGGCATTATAAACTTTGATGAATGGCAACACATTGCAATGAGCTATGATGGTTATAAAATGAAATTGTGGAAAAATGGAACTGTTGTTGGGGAATGTAATATCAGTGGACAAATTACATATAATCCATTAATACTTACAATTTTAATAGGCGCTACCGATTTAGGAATGTATGCTTTCCATGGCAAAATAGATGAAGTAAGAGTTTCCAATCATGCAAGACCATTTTTCAATTTATCAGCCCAATATTTAGATTTCTACACCACAATGACTGATTACTCAGTTGATGAAAATGTTACCCAAACATTTGACCAAAACATCTATTGGAATTGGCGTTATCAATGGGATGTAAATTGTACAGATGATAGCTCTAATTATAATCACGCAACAAGCCAAAATGGCCCATTTACATTACAACTTAGCATTATTTATGCTACAGACGACTTCGAATCCGGGACAACTTCAGGGGGAAAAGGATGGCTCACAAATTGGAATCTAACTGGAAATGCTACAATAACAACAGCAGGTACTCCACACAGCGGCAGCTACCACTTAAGGCTAAGAAAAACCGCGACAGCTACAAGAACTTTGAATTTGAAAAACGCAACAAGACCAAAGCTCAGATTTTGGAGGAAGCTCAATAGTTTAGAAAATGGCGATTATGCTTATGTTAAAGTTTCTCCTGATGGCACAACATGGCATACTATTGCAACTTATACAAATGGGGATGATGATAATATTTATCATTTGGAGGACGTAGATCTTAGACAATATTATGAAAATTCATCCCAATTTTATATCTCTTTTGAATCCGCTTTCAGCTCCTCTGCTGATTACTTTTATATTGATGATGTTGAAGTGGTGGAAGGCTGATGCACAAAGCTCAAGTTGCTCTCGAATACATTACTGCATTTCTTATAATTGCCTTTGTTTTAGTTATTCTAACCTATCTAATAATTTCATACGATTACGCACACAGAACGGTGTTGAATTTCATTTCCAAAGAAATTTCATGCCAAAATTACACTTCAATACTATCTTCACTTTATATTTCATCCAAGCATATTAAATTTGATTTTAATTCCGATGAAAATTTTTTCATTCTAAAGGACGATACTATCATGCTTGGAGACTTAAATTTTACTCCTTCTTTACTTGCGGATGAAAATTTCGAATCCGGGACAACTTCAGGGGGAAAAGGATGGCTTACAGATTGGCAGCTTAATGGAGATGCAGCAATAACAACAGCAGGTACTCCACACAGCGGCAGCTACCACTTAAGGCTAAGAAGA
>CAYLVV010000011.1:2756-12114 GCA_964387215.1 uncultured archaeon | reverse complement strand
AACTTATGCAAAAATGAGTAAAAAGTTTAATCCAGAAAACACAAACTATATTGCTGCTTACTTCCCATGCAACAAAAATAAAAATCCACTTACTGGCGAAGTAAGTTATGTGTGTGGAGGAAATACATTCAAAGAAAAGGACTATCTTGCATTGCCAACAAAATGGCAAAAAATGCCTGTACTTATTCAAAATGGAATGCCATTATTCATATATAGAGCCTCAGATAATACTAAGTTGTTTATCTTTAATGCTCTAGCAAATAAAACAATGATAGCTAAGTTAGTAACAAATGCTGATTTAAAACATTTTAGAGAAATTTATGCAGTAAAACAAGTAAGAATTTATGAAGTTAGTTATTCTTAAAATTTAAGCTATATACCATTCTTCATTAATTCCTAAGTTGCTTAATTCTTCTTTCAAAAATTTTTCTATCTTTTCTAAATCTTCTTTATTCCTTGATTCAAAAACAATTACTAAAGCAGGTAAATTAGAGGAGGCTCTAATCAAAAACCACCCATTATGCAGTTTAATTCTAATGCCATTTATACAATTTATTTCTTTGAATTTTTTTGAGAAATGATTTTTAAGTTTTTCAACAATTTCATACTTTTTTTCATCATCGCAATGCAAATGATATGTTGGAGAGGTATAGTATTTAGGTAATAAATCTAAAATTTTGGACAAACTTTCATTCTGGACAATCTTTAAAAGTCTCAGAGCCGCAAAACAGGCATCATCATAGCCGTAATAATCATCAAATATAAAAATATGGCCGCTCCTCTCTCCCGCAAGTGCAGCATTTTCTTCTTTAGCTTTTTTCTTTATATAGCTATGCCCTGTTTTCCACATTATTGGAATGCCATTATTAATCTTAATATAATCCTCCAAAAGTTGGCTGCACTTTACATCATAAACAATTTTTGCATTCTTTCTTTTTTGTAAAATTTCCTTTGATAACAATGCTAAAACTCTATCTGAATAAACAATTCTTCCTTTATCATCAACCACTCCAAGTCTGTCAGCATCACCATCAAATGCAAAGCCAATATCTGCATTATTTTTTATCACAACATTTGCTGTTTCTTTAAGCATCTCATCCTCAGAGGGATTTGGATTCCCGTTTGGAAAGGAAAAATCTATGTTGCAATGAAGCTTTATTACTTTGCAGCCTACAGCTTCAAAAATTTTAGGCGCAACTATTGAGGCAGTCCCATTTCTGCAATTAACAACCACCTTCAGCTTTTTTTCAAACTCTACTCTTTCAGCCAAACTTTTAATATAAATATCATTAATCTCTTTTGCTTTATAGCTGCCAACATTATTTTTTTTAGGAAAATTTCCTTCAGCTATTAATTTTTGAAGATACTTTATGTCGTTTGGCATTAAAGTTGAACAAAAATCATAACCCAATTTTAATCCGCTCCAACCATTAGGATTATGAGAAGCTGTAATCATCGCAATACCTTTTATATTGAAATAGTACTGAGCAAAATATGCTGCAGGCGTAATTGTTAAACCTATATCTACAACATTAATGCTGCTGTTTAGTAATCCCTCTACAAAAGAATTCTTCAGCTTTTCAGAATATTCTCTCGCATCATGTGCAATTATGCAACTATTGACATTTTTTTCTTTTAGAATTTTTGAAAAGGCTTTTGCAATTTTTAGCATTACTTCTTCATTAATTTCTTTATCAACTATTCCTCTAATATCGTATTCTCTAAAAATTTTACTGCTCAGCATAAACAACACTAAAAATTAAGTCTCGCTTCTTCAAGAGTTTCTTTATTGCCTATATCATACCATTTTCCGCTAAACACATAAGCAAAGCAGGTGGTTTTGTTTAATAGCCACTTTATAAAATAACCTGGGGCATCATTATTGTTTTTTTCCTCATTTAAAAATTCCTCTAAATAAAATTTTGCATTAGGAATGGAATAAATCAAAGTTGATATCAATGTACTCTTTGGCATAGATGGCTTTTCCTTAAAAGAAACTATTTTGTTATTTTCCAGCTGAACAACTCCAAAATTTTTTGCTTTTTCCAAAGAACCAATATCATAAACACCAATTAAAGGTTTATTAATCCTTGACGCCTCTTCAAAAAATTCTTTTAAGGAAAAGGAAAAAATATTGTCTCCTGCAATAAATAAATGTTTTTCAGCTGGAAATTTTTCCGCAGCTAAAAGCATATCTTTTATGCCGCCAAGCCTGTTTTCATTACATGTTGAGCCGTCATTAATAATTTTAATTGTATTTTTTGAATTAATTATAGATGCCCATTCCAAAAAATCCCTATAAAATCTATCATTAGTAACAACAATTATCTCCTCTAAAGCCAATTCATTAAGTTTCTCAACAAGGTGGCTTATTACAGGCTTTCCTCCTATCTCAAGCAAACATTTTGAAGTATTAATTGTAAGAGGATGTAGTCTAGTAGCATAACCTGCTGCTAAAATTACTGCTTTCATTATCCAAAATTGGAGGAAAAACATTTTAAATAAAAGTATGCAAGTATGATAAGGTATGAGGGAGAGAATAACTATCACAATAAGTAAGTTTTTGCTTAATGCACTAGATTCTAAGATTGATGGAATTAACTTACGCTCAAGAAGCCAGGCAATTGAATATTTTCTCTCAAAAGTTTTAGAAGCTGAGTCAAAAACTAATTGCTGCCTAATAATACTCCCTCAAATTAAACTCAAAAATAAATCCTTTGAATTTTTTAAAGTTCCTAAGCTGAAAAAAACAATTTTAGAGCTATATTTAGAAAATCTACAAAGAAGTTTTCCCAAGTTAGGGGAAATCTTTATATTAGCTAAAAGAAGGTCTAAAAAATTGGAAAATATTGCAAAAAAATTCAATGCTAAAATTTTAACAAAAAATGAAAACGAGCTTAAAAAAATTCTTACAAAAAATGAAAGCTTAACTATATGCTTTGCAAATAAATTTTGCAGATTGAGTTTTGAGAAATTAGTTGCATTTCAAAAAACAAATAAGGAAAATGCTTCTATTGTTATTGCAGTTATGCCCAAGCAAAAAGGCATCTCAAAATTAATTTTAGATGGAAATAAAATTGTGAGTATTGAAAAAAAACCTAAAGAAAAATTTTATGCTGCACCGTTAGGAATATATGCTGTAAATACCAAAAACCTTAAGCTGAAGGATTTATGCAGTGAGGAAAATAAATTTTTAGAGAAATTAGTAAAAAATAATTCTTGTTTGGGTTTCTTTTATAATGGAGATTATGCAATAGTAAATAAATTAAAGGATATTTCTTCATTAAAAAATTTTATTTAGAATAAGAGGTGAGATAAATGGATTTATTATCAAAAATAAGAAAAATTCCAGATTTTCCGAAAAAAGGGATTTTATTTTACGATATTACTACTTTGCTTAACGATGCGAAAGCCTTCCGCTACTGCATAAACCAAATGGTAAACCATTATTTAAGCAAAGATTTGCATTTTGATAAGGTTGTTTCTGCTGAGTCTCGTGGCTTTATTTTCGGCTCAACATTAGCTTACGAAATGCACGCGGGTTTTGTTCCAATAAGAAAACCGGGAAAATTGCCTTACAAAACCTTAAGCCATTCTTACGAGTTAGAATATGGAAATGACACTTTAGAAATACACGAAGATGCAATTCAGCCAGGAGAAAAAGTATTATTTGTTGATGATTTATTGGCAACTGGCGGAACTGCTCAGGCAGCATGCAAGTTAATAGAGAAATTAGGCGGCAAAGTAGCAAATTTAACCTTCCTTATAGAGCTAACAAATTTGAAAGGAATAGAAAAGCTGAAAGGTTATGATGTTTTTTCGCTTATAAAATGCGAAGGTTGAAAATCTAGCATGTCCGAGCCTTTAATAGTACTTTTAAACAAACCAAAAGGCATTTCCAGCTTTCAGTGCTGCGAAAAAGTTAGAAAGATTTTAGGTTATAAAAAAGCAGGGCATTCAGGCATATTGGATTTTAATGTTACTGGCTTACTGCTTACTGCTTTAGGGGAAGCCACAAAGCTAATGCCCTTATTTCAGCATCTTGACAAAGCATACAAAGGAGTAATGCATCTGCACAAAGATGTTTCTTTAGATGAGATCAAAGAGAATGCAAAAAAATTTGTGGGCGTTATTAAACAAAAACCGCCCAAGAGGAGCAGAATTAAAAGGAGAGTTGAAAGAGAAAGAAAAATATATAAATTTGAGATTTTGGGAAAAAAGGGGAAGGATGTTGAGTTTTATGTTGAATGTGAGGCTGGAACTTATATAAGGAAATTGTGCCATGATTTTGGTTTGGCTTTAGGAGTAAATGCGCATATGACTGAGCTGTGCAGAGTTGCAATAAATGGCTTTAAGCTTAATGAAGCAGCAACGTTTGAAGATTTGGAGCTAGGAAAAAAGAAAGGAGTTTTAAGTATAGAAAAGGCAGCTAAAAGGCTCAAAGTTAGAGTTTTGGAGGTTAATGATACTGGCTTTGAAAGAGCTAAAAACGGTGCAAAAATTTTTGAGGAACATCTAAAGCATAAAATAAAAATTAAAGAAACAAAAAGCAGGTATATTTGCTTGAGCTATAAAGGGAAAATTTTTTGTTTGGGCCTTTTAAAAGGAGATGATACTGGAAAAATTTATATTAAACCGGAAAGAGTGCTAAATGTTTAACTTTCAATTTTTCCAAACCATTTCTTCATTACCTGACCTGCTGGCTTTCTAACAAAGGAATCCCAAATATCCCCTTCAGCATAAAGATAAGGCTCTCTTTCTACAGAATCCAAATACCAAGCCCACCAAATAACGCCTTTTACCCAATCAATATTTTCAATAGCTTGGAATACTGCCTCATAATAGGCTGCTTGTTCAAAATAATCAGGCTTAGCCTTACTTGTATCAATATTTCCTATGCCAATTGGTTCTTTATTTACGCCGTCCCAGCTGTACACATTTGTTTCTGTAAATATTATCGGCTTTTTGTATTTTTCATAGAGGGGTTTTGCAAACTTATTTAGCTTTTCTTTGAATGCGTTTTTCATTTCTTCAATAGTGGGATTATTTTTATCTGTTAATCCGAAATACGGTTCAAAGCCAATATAATCCAAAGCATCCCAAAATTTAATTTGAGACGGGCTGAAACATGCTTGGTGGCATGACACTGAATAAGTAATTGGCCCAGAATACACAGCTCTTACTTTCTTAATTATGTTTCTCCACTTTTTTTCTGAGTTTTTCGGCTGCGTTATGCTGGTATCAAGCTCTGTGCCTATTACAAACAAATCCACATTCTCATCTTCCGCTAAAGATGCATAGTGCAAAATAAATTTTTCATAATTCTCAAACCACTTATCCCAATCTTTGGGCCTTAAGCAGCCCCTGCACGAATTCTTTTTCATTCCAAAGTCGATGGTATCAACATGCGGCTTTAAAATTACTTTTATTCCCTTTTTCTTTACTTTTCTGATTATACTTCTTAACTCATCATCAGTTAAAGTTGGAGTAATCCAGCCGGTTGGATTTGGAAAGGTTTCTTCATCGTAATAAGGTTTTATTTCAGTGCCTTCCACTCCGGGAAAAACAAACCAATCAGGAATTATTATAATAGAATTTACATAAAATTCATCTAATGCATCTATAGCAGCATCCAAATATTGCTTCTGCCATGAGTCCCATTTCATTGCACCAAAAGTTACTCCTTTATAAAAACCCTTCTTAATTATGCGTTTATTAGAGCCCTCCCAATCAATAACAGCATCCAATTGCACTTTATGTTTCAGCACAAAACGCTCCTTACTTTTTATTTTTCCGTTTAAAGTGTAAAAATATTCTGTTCCTTCTTCCAAAGATGCCTCTCCTTTATAGGTAACCGCATTTACTTTTTCAAGCTTCAAAAATCTGTAGTTAGAATCCAATGCTAGATAAATATTGCCATCAATCCAATATGGAATAGTTACTACAAAAGTTGCATGAATTTTTTCTTTCGGCTTTTCTTCTGGTTTTTCTTGCTTTTCCTCCAGCTGTTCCTGCTCTTCTTTCTGCCTTTCTACAGGCTGGAGTTTCTCTTGCGTTTTTTCCAAATCTTCGGCTTTCTCTTTTTCTTGATA
Organism: uncultured archaeon; assembly: GCA_964387215.1. GTDB lineage: Archaea > Iainarchaeota > Iainarchaeia > Iainarchaeales > CAYLVV01 > CAYLVV01. The sequence continues at coordinate 6,022 of CAYLVV010000011.1, read as the reverse complement.
TTCTGGCACATAAGCCTTATCTTCAATTGTTGCTTCTTTTTTAATTTGAGTGCACCACGGCGGCTTTGGCCAAGGGCCTTCAGGAGGGCATAAATTAAATACCCACATAAAGACAATTCCCAAAAACAGCAAAAATACAAATCCAACAACAATATTTAATTTTGTGATATGCATTAATTGTAAAAGCTAAAAACTAGTTTAAATAATTTTTGCAAAAACTACAGGAATTTAAATAAATACATTAATATAATTCCTGAAATAAATATCAGGAAATGTAATATTGATGAGGCTGTAACTTTGTGTTTTATTTCAGGCAATAAATCTGCTGCTGAAATATAAATAAAGTTGCCGGCTGCAAAAGGTAAAAGGAATGCGGAAATATTTTGCATATATGCTGAGAGATAAAATCCAAAAATTCCTCCAAGAATTGCTGTTAAAGCTGAAATAAAATTAACAATAAGTGCTTTTTTTCTGCTAAAGCCACCATAAACCAAAACTCCAAAATCACCTATTTCTTGAGGAATTTCATGCATTGCAATTGCAAAAGATGTTATTATACCTAAAGAAATGCTAACTAAAAAGGAGCCTGCAATTACCAAACCATCAATAAAATTATGGACTGCATCGGAAAATAAAATCAAATATGAAACAGGTTTTATTGTGTGCTTTGAGGGTACTTTATGGCAATGGTGCCAGCATATAAACTGCTCTAAAACAAAAAATAGAGTAAAGCCGAATAATGTAAAAATAAATGCATTTATTGGTTCTTGGATTTTTTCCATTGCTTCAGGCAACAAATGTAAAAAGGCAGCTCCAATTAATGTTCCTGCAGCAAAAGAAACAAAAACAAAAAGCAATTTTTGGAGTAAATCTTCTTTTATTACAAATGTTATTATTCCAATAAAAGCAATAAGGCTAATTAGTATTGTTGCAATAACTATGTAAGCCAGCACCATTTTTGAATTTGGTATTTAATCTTTTTCTTTCTTTCCTTTGAGCTGAGAGATTCTTTTTTTAATTTCTTCTAATTCCCTTTTCAATTCCTGTTGTTCTTGCTGTATTGCTTTGGCTTCATCTTCTAAAATTTTTAATTCTTCCTCTTTTGTAGGTTGGAATTGTGTTTGTGGAGTTTGTGGAGCTGCTAAGGCTCTTAATGCAAACATTCTTCTAAAACCAAAGCCTCTTCTCCAAAATCCACCGAAACCTCTGCCAAAGCCAAATCCACCTCTAAATCCTCTGCCAAAGCCCATAGGATTCATAAACCCTGGCATATTATAGCCTGCACAATAGCCTAATGCTCTTCCTGTCATTGGGCCTAAGCCAAATGGACCTGTTCCATCTCCTCTTGGCATATTCATACACCTCCTTTAAATTTCTTTTCTTATCATTATCGCCCCGCATTTTGGACATCTTAAGCTTGAACATGGTTTTGCAGCAACTTTTTCCATAGCATAACCACAAACACTGCAAACACAAAACTTTGGTTTTCTATAGCCAAAACCTTTCCCAGTTTGTTTAATCTCAAAATAGCCTCCTTCAATTCTTATTGCCTTTCCGTTAATCAATGCATCTGCAATTTTTTGTCTTGCTGAGTTTAATATTCTCTGAAATGTTCCCCTTGAAACATTCATTTTCTTTGCTGCTTTTTCTTGTTCAAGATCTTCAAGGTCTTTAAGCCTTATCGCTTCCAATTCCTCTACATTTAGTATTACTTCCTCCAATAATGCTAAGGGAATTCCCTGCGGCTTAAAGTAACTCACATTGGGCAAATTTCCAATTATGCGTGGTTTAATGGGGCGGGGCATAATGAGCATATGCACAAAACTTTATAAAAACCTTTCGACAGCTTAAATAAACTCTTTTTTAAAAAATTTTGTTTTCTCTTTAGTTTATGATCGGCATAATTGGCGGCACAGGCATTTATGATGCTTCTCTGCTTAAAAATGCTGAAGAAGTAAAAATGCATACTCCATATGGAAAACCTTCAGACCTAATTCTTGTAGGAGAATTTAAAGGGAAAAAAATTGCTATTTTGTCAAGGCATGGAAAAAAGCACACATATAATCCAAGCCAAGTAAACTATAGAGCAAATATTTATGCATTAAAGCAGTTAGGCGTAACCAGAATAATTTCTGCCTGTGCTGTTGGTTCATTACAAGAAAATATTAAACCTGGAAAAATAGTTTTTGTGGATCAATTTATAGATAGAACCTATAAAAGAGAAAATACTTTTTATGAAGGGCAGCAAGTATGCCATATAAGCATGGCTGAGCCTTTTTGCGAAGAATTAAGAAAAATACTTATTGAAAATGCAAAAGAGTTAAATATCGATTTTGCTGAAAGAGGATGCTATGTATGCATTGAAGGTCCTCGATTTAGCACTAAAGCAGAATCAAGGCTTTATAGAAGCTGGGGTTGTGATATTATAGGAATGACTTTATGTCCGGAAGTAACATTAGCAAAAGAGGCTGAATTATGTTATGCAAGTGTTGCAATGGTAACAGATTACGATACATTTAAAGAGGATAATTTAGTTTCCGCTGAGGAAGTAATAAAAACAATGAAAGAAAATATTGAAAAAGTAAGAAAATTACTTGAAAATGTTATTCCAAAAATTCCAGAGGAAAGAAATTGCAGCTGTAAAGATGCATTAAAAGGGGCTTTAATGTAAGCATATGTCTTTTTAAATATGTATTCCTTAAGTATACATTATGTATACTACAATAAAGGTAACTGAAAAAACAAAAGCATTATTGAATAAGTTAAAGTTGCACAAAAAAGAAAGCTATGAAGATGTAATTTTAGACCTTATTGAAGATAAGTTGGAAATGGATAAAGAATTTAAGAGGAGTATTGAGAAGGAGCTAGAAAAAGTAAAAAAAGGGAAAGTTATTCCATTTTCAAAAATTATAAAAGATTAAGATGTACGATGTTGTTTTTACAAAAAGAGGGGCTGATGATTATAAAAAATTAGAAAGGCTTATAAGGAAAAGAGTTAATGCGCTTCTAATGAGGTGCAATATAAACCCTTTAAAATATTTCAAAAAACTTCACGACATAGATGCTTTTCGCGCACGAGTTGGCAGTTATAGAATAATTGCATCCATCGATACTAAAAAGAAGATATTGGCTGTTCTAAGAATCGCACATAGAAAAAAAATTTATAAAATATTTAAATAAGAGAAATTCTGCAAAAAACTTTGACTTCTCTTTCCACTTTTAAATTAAGAAAGGTAATATCTTTATTACTTTTCTTTATTCAAAGG
>CAYLVV010000011.1:0-2656 GCA_964387215.1 uncultured archaeon | reverse complement strand
TTCCACTTTTAAATTAAGAAAGGTAATATCTTTATTACTTTTCTTTATTCAAAGGTGTAATAAAAATTTGTGCTTTTACATCCGCCTTAACCTTTTTATCCTTTCCTCAATCGGCGGATGCGTGCTGAATAAATTATGCAACCAATTTTTATCCTTAAAAGGATTTGCAATGAATAAATGTGCTGTTGCATTGCTTGCTGTTTCCAAAACATTTGGATCCATTGCTATTTTTTCTAGTGCTGAAGCTAATCCTTCCGGATAGCGTGTAAGCTTAGCAGCAGTAGCATCCGCTAAAAATTCCCTCTGCCGAGAGATAGCCAACTTAATAAGTTGTGCTATTATTGGGGCTAATATTGCTGCAAGTATGCCAATAATCAGCATTATTAAACCAAAAGTGTCTCTGCCTTCTCTCCTTCCGTTGCCAAAATACCAAAAATATCTAAGCACAAAATCACTCATCATAACAATAAAACCAACCATCACTGCAGCATACATCATAGTTCTAATATCATAATTTACAATATGGCTTATTTCATGTGCTATTACTCCCTCAATCTCAGCTCTATTTAATTTTTTTAATAAGCCTGTTGTCACGCATATTGCAGAATGTTGAGGATCTCTGCCTGTTGCAAAAGCATTCATAGCATTACTCTCTATAATATATTTTTTAGGAGCTGGAATGCCTGCTGCAATTGCTAAAGCATCAACAATATTATAGTAATAAGGAAATTCTTGCTTTGTGGCTTCTCTTGCTCCAGAAATTCTCAAAACTATTTTATCGGAATTATAGTAGGAAAAGAATGCAAAAATTATTGCTAAAATAAAAGCAATAAATGTGCCCAAAAATCCGATGCCAAAAATTTCTCCAAAAAGCCAACCCAAAAGCATAATAAAAACTATAAAGAAGGAAAAAAGCAGCAGGGTTTTATTTTTATTTTCCGAAATTCTTTCATAAAAACTTACTTTCATAAAGCTCACTAAAATTTAACAGCCACTGGTTTTCTGCTGCTTTCCTCAACCTCAAAGAATTCCTCCTCTTTAAAGCCGAACAATTCTGCAATAATATTTCCTGGAAAAGTTTGAATTGCATTATTATAGCGTAAAACCTCATCATTGTAAAATTGCCTAGCATAAGCAATTTTGCTCTCAATAGCTGAAAGTTCTTCTTGCAACATTAAAAAGTTTTGTGAGGCCATTAATTTTGGATAATTCTCTGCAACAGCAAACAAGCTTTTTAATGCAGTAGTAAGCATATTTGTTGCTTTTGCCTTTTCAGCTACGGTTGTAGCACTTAATAATGCAGCTCTTGCTTTAGTTACATTTTCAAATACACTTTTTTCATGCTTTGCATAGCCTTTTACTGTTTCAACCAAATTTGGCACTAAATCTGCTCTTTTTTTAAGCTGAACATCAATTTGAGACCAGGCATTTTTAACGCGGTTCCGCAAAACCACTAGGCTGTTGTATAATATTACTAGTATCAAAATTACTAATACTAAAATTCCTATTCCAATATAAAGCCACATTCTTAAAGCCTCCCTGAGTTTTATACTAATAGGGTTTAATATTTTAAAATTTTAATTGTTTGAGCTTATTTCATCAAATTTAGAAAAAATTTATAGCTCCCAAAGAAATTAAACCTACTAAAATTCCAGCAATAAAAATTCCTAAAGCATTTGCAACACTAAATTCTTTTAGATTTAAGCCTAATAAAAATGCTGCTAATGCTCCAGTATATGTGCCTGAACCAGGCAGCGGTATTGCAATAAATAAGCCTATGCCTATTGTGCCATATTTTTCCACATATGGATGCGCTTTTTCTCTAGTCCTCAAAACAATCTTTTCATAAAAATTTTTTATTAGTGAAATTTTCTTGAGATACTTTTCAATATATTGAAGTAAAATAAAAATAAATATGCCAAGAAAAAAATTAGTAATTACGCAGATAGGAAAAACTATTTCAAAAGGTATTCCTGATGCTAAACCATATGGAATACTCAACCTTAATTCCAAACCTGGCAACAAAGTAAGTATTATTAAAAATAAAATATCTTCCATTTCAAATTATGCTCAAACTTCCTTTTAAAAACATTTTTGCAGCTAATTAATTAACAAAAATTAAAGCTCAAATAAGTTATACCTAAAGGAGGGGGTAATTTGCAAAAGAAAATTTTATTTTGCTTATTAATTTTGTGTTTAAGTTTAAATCTTGTTTTCGGTGCAACACCAACTATATATGATTTTAATATTAATAATGATGCAAACTACACAAATAGCACTACGGTTACTCTTTATATAAGTGCTGATGGGAATGCGAAATATATGCAAGTTGATTGTAGTGATAATTTTACAACGAGTCTTATTACTTACAATAATACTTTTGCCATAGATTTTGCAGCTTATGGTTCATGTAACGATGAAGATGGAGAGAAAACTGTCTATTTGAGAACGTGTGACGGCAATGAAAGTGATAAAAATTGTTCTTCTGTTGTAAGTGACACTATTAAATTAGATACAATAGCACCCCAGTCTACAGTAACAAATTATACTAGTAATACATGGGTTAACTCTAACATATCAATTCAACTTTCTTGTCAAGATACTAGTCCAGGAGCATGTGAAAAAATAGAATTTAGAGTTGATAATAATGCTACTG
>CAYLVV010000010.1:0-12614 GCA_964387215.1 uncultured archaeon | reverse complement strand
GCCAATACAGAGCTAAACTCTTTGAATACTCCATCAACAACAGAAACCATCGAAACTATAGAAGCAACTCCTATAGCAACCGCAATTAATGCTAATAAAGTACGTTTTTTTCTTCTGAATAAATTAAAAAATGCAAGTTTTGCCAGTTCCATAAATATCTATATTTTAATCTTTCTTATGCTTAGATATGCAAAGATTTGCTTTACAATAAAATAAACTATTACCAAAATCACAATTACCTCAATTAATAATATCCAAAGCGGTGTTTCCGGCATTTTTTGAATTACAAGCTCTGTTTCGGCATTTAAGCTTTGTTCTTTTCCTTCCTCATCCAAATAATTTATTTTAAATTTTATTTTATGAGCCCCTTCTTTAGCACTTTTACCAACAGTAATATCAAATATTGCCGTGCCTGAGTCATCAGCATCTATATTGCCAACATAACTTGTTTTTCCTCCAACAAACTCTTTTCCGAATTCCGCTTCAACTCTCACAGCCTTGGCTGTTTCTTCTCCGATATTATCTAATTGTAAAGCTATTGTTACAATGTCTCCAGGATAAATTTTCTTTCCTCTCCTCCCTTCAATAGTAAAATCAGTGCCGCTTATTATAATATTCGGCCTGCCTTTTACCTCAATATTTAATGTTTCTTTTTCTGTGCTTGCTTCATCAGCAGAAGCCTCTAAAGTAAAACTATAAATTCCGGGTGAAATTTTTTCGGATACATAAAGCTTAAATACTGCTTTGCTTGTTTCGTTGGCTGCAAGAGTTTTAATATAGTAGTTTGTTTTGCTTAAGGGGATAAAGTTTGATAAATTGCTATTTGAAGAAGAAAGCTTTATATTAACATTTCTTGCCTCCGCATTTCCTGTATTTTTTACAACAACTTCAACCTGCCATGTGTCCTTTAAGTGCAACTTTTTTTCAAAATTAATTTCAGCAATGCTCAATTTTACTTTTTTGTGAATTTCAACAGGAATATTAAATGAATCCTTTCTTTGCATAGTAGTATTTTCTCTCAAATAGCTTACTTCCATAGGTAATTGGTAGATGCCGTAAGGCACAGAATCCTTAACTTTAAATTTAAAGAAAACAGTTATTGTGCTCTGTGCATTAATACCCTTTACTGTTGCAATTGTTTGAATGGGCTCAAATTCAGATGTTAAACTCAAAACAGCATTAACATCCACCACAGCATAATAACTGCCGCGATTTTTTAAATCAACTGCTAATGTAATAATATCTCCTGGATACGGCTGTGTTGGAATTACGGAGTAATCTTCAACAACAACCTGCTTTCCGTAATCCGAAATTTCGTAAGCATAGGAAATGCTTAAAAGCAACAGTACTGCCAACAAAATTCTTTTCCAAAACATATTCCAAAATAAGTGTAAAGGATTTTTAAATGTTAGAGTATATTTCTGTAATGCGCCTGAAAAGAGTTTTAATTAAAAAAATAAAATTTGTTTTGCAAATTATTGCTCTTTTGATAATAATAGTATTACTAATAAACAACATTGATATTTTCAGAAGCACAAACACGGACAAAAACTCTGTAATTGGTACTGATTCAAACATAAGCATTCTTTTCTGTCCCGAGCAAAACTGTTTAAATGCATTAATTAATGAAATCACCCATGCAAAAAATTCAATTTATTGCGCGGTTTACGATATTGATGTTGATAAGCTTAAGTTGTTGGCTGACCTAAACAAAAAAGGCTTGGATGTGAGGATTGTTTCTGACGATAGGCAGGCAAAAAGGAAAAATTCCATAGTAAAATTTTTAATCGATAACAATATTGCAAGAGTTGATTTTGAAGAAAAGGCATATATGCACAATAAGTTTTGCATTTTTGACCATAACACTGTGTGGGTAGGCTCGGCTAATTTTACTAACAACGGCTTTTTCAAAAATAATAACAACATAGTTATTGTTAGAGACTCAAAAATTGCAAAGGTTTTTGAAGAAGAGTTTATGGAACTTTGGAATGGAGTATTTAACGGCGGAAAAGAAAACGGCCTTGTTTCTAAAAATATTGAGGCTTATTTCTGTCCCGAAGATAAATGCATGGAAAAGGTTCTGGAAAAATTAAATTCCGCAAATAAAAGCATTTATTGTATGGCATTCTCTTTTACGCACAATAAAATGAAAGATTTGCTTATAAAAAAATTTCAAAAAGGTGTTGATATCAAAGTAATTTTTGAATCAAGGCAGATAAGCAAATACTCGGCATATAAAGATTTAGCTAATAAAGAAATTTCAGTAATAAAAGACAAAAATAATGCAACAATGCACAACAAATTTTGCATAATTGATTCTAATATTGTTATCACGGGCTCTATGAATTTCTCGAAGCATGCTGATGAGGAAAATGATGAAAGTATTATAATCTTAAAAGACCAAAATATAGCATCGGCCTATGAAAATTACTTTGGCAAATATTGGGGTGCTTGGAGATGATTCAAGCATATAGATTCGGCTATATGAAGGTTTTCAATAAGGAATTCAGCAGAGATGTGGTTGTTACTGCAAACGATGCTTTTAGCAGATCAGAGCTTAAAAAGGACTATGAAGGGCATTTCATTTCAGCCGAAGAAATCGAAAAACTTATCGAGAAATTCAATCCTGAAGTAATTGTTGTGGGCTTAGGTGCATACGGTGTAGTTAAGCTGGATCAAAAAGCCAAAAAAATTGCGGAGGAAAAAGGCATTGAACTTTTTTCAGCAGTTACCGAAAAGGCATCTCAAAAGTTTAACGAGCTGCTGAAGGAAAATAAAAAAGTGGTCGGAATTTTTCACTTAACCTGCTAGGTGGCAAAAATGCAATACTTAATATTGGCTGATATTCATGCAAATTTGGAGGCTTTGCAGGCTGTATTAAGCCATGCTTCCCAGAATTATAATTTTAGCAGGGTGCTTGTGCTGGGAGATTTAATTGGCTATTGTGCAAACCCAAATGAGGTTATTGAATTAATCAAACAGCAAAAAGAACCGATTATACTTATGGGTAACCACGATGCAGCTGTTGTTGGAAAAACAAAATTAGAGTTATTTAATATTAAACCTGCAGCAGCAGAATGCTTGCTTTGGACAAAAAAAGTTTTGAAAAAAGACAATATTAAATTTTTGGAGGAGCTGCCTTATTTCTTTTCAACACCTTTTGTTTTTGCCTGCCATGCAAGCCCGCGCAACTTTCTTTGGGAATATTTGGACGTATTTTCCGCCTTACAATGTTTGGATTTAATTCCTGAACAGATACTTTTGTTCGGCCATAATCATAAAAGCTTCTATGTTACAAAAAAAGAAAAGCAGATTATAAATACAAGTTATGAATTAAAACTTGATAAAAAAACTGCTGTAAGTATTCCAGCAGTAGGCCAGCCACGTGACAAAAACCCTCAAGCAGGTTATGCTGTACTAGATTTTAATAAAAAAATGCTTTATGTTGAAAGAGTTAGCTACGATATTGAGAGAGCTGCAAAAAAGATTATAAAAGCTGGCTTGCCAACTATAGAAGCAGAAAGGTTATTTAGAGGCGAATAAAAATGCCGTTTTTTGGAGATTTTGAAAATTACGAGTATGAAAATGCTAAAGCGGTTATTCTTCCGGTTTTGCTTAAAGAAAAATATGCTTATTTAAAAAGCAGGTATCATGCAGCTTTAAGCATTTTGGAGCATTCCAGAAATATTACGCATAACGATGCAGAATTAGGAGAAATATACAAATTTGCTAAATTTAATATAGCCAAACCGATGCAGAAAAGAAAAAAGGAAACCGCAAAAGAATTCATTGAAAGAGTATCAAAGAAAATATATCAAGCCTATGCTGATAAAAAATTTCCAATTGTTTTAGGAGAATCGCATTTAACTTCCTTAGCTTCTGCAATTGCAACAAAAAAATTCCACAAAGATTTTATTCTGCTGCACTTTGATGCACACCCAGATTTATTTAACAAGTTATACGGCTATTACAGTTGCGCAACAGTAATGAGAAGAATTTCCGAGTTAGGAATAAATATTGTTTCCGTTGGAATAAGAACTTTTGAACTTGAAGAAAAAAAATTTGCTGAAGAGAATAACATTGCTTGGATCTTTGCAAATGATATTATTGGCAGCACTAAAAAAAGCATCAAAAAAATTCTAAAGCAGATTAAAACAAAAAAAGTATTCTTTAGTGTAGATGTTGATGTATTTGATCCCAGTATAATGCATTCTGCATTTCCCGAGCCGAACGGTATTAATTTTTCCCAATTTTTTGATATTATAAAAGATGTATGCAGGGAAAAAAGAGTTGTTGGATTTGATATTGTTGAGCATTTGCCATTAAGCAAAGATGATTATACCTCTTATTTTGTTTCCTGGCTTTTATATAGAATTAGCGGCTTTTGTTTAAAGCTCTAGCTCCTTTTTCTGATCCTCGCAACCAGCGTAAAATGCATCTAAAGCAAAAGTAGGAAGCATAAAAGCTGCTTTGTGATGATTTTTATTATAATATTTTACAGGCTCAAGAAGTTTTTTCTCTTTAACATCTTTTATAGGGTGGTATTTTTTGCTGCAGAAGCTAAAACCGTAGCAGCCGCTAGGATATGTTGGCGTTTGAGTATAATAATACCAAACTTTCGGAAAGAATTTTCTCAATTTTTCCAATGTTTCCGCGATAAATTTAGTATGGAAAAAGAAGCTTTCGCATTGCGTTATCAAAATACCATCTTCCTTTAATGCATCAAAACACCTTTTATAAAATTCCTCAGTAAATAGAGTAACTCCCGGGCCAACAGGATCCGTTGAGTCAACAATTATAATATCATATTTAGCTTTCTTATTTTCCAAAAATGAAAACCCATCTTCATAAAATATTTTAAGCTTTGGATCTTTTAGTTTTGAAGATATATTGGGAAAGTATTTTAGGCTAACATCAATTACCATTTTATCAATTTCACATAGATGAACTTCTTTAACATCTTCATGCTTTAAAATTTCTCTTACAGAGCCTCCATCGCCGCCGCCAATAACTAATACATTTTCTGGTTTTTGATGTACATGTAATGCTGGATGCGTGATCATCTCATGATAGCTAAATTCATCAGCATCCGTTAGCATAACCATCTTATCCAAAGCAAGCATTTTTCCAAAGCCAACAGTCTGATAAACATCCACAAGCTGGAAGGGGCTTCTTTGGGAAAATAGCTTTTTTCCCTTAATTGCTAAAGTAACCCCCCTAGTTTCCATCTCATAGGCTTCAAAAAACCAGGAATTAGGATCTAGCGCAATAAATTCTTCTTTGGTTTTTGGAATGTTAAAAACTCTTGCAAGCTCTCCATTTACGCTATTAGATATATTCTTAATAATCTCATCTGCAATGTTCTTTTTTATGTTCAGCATTTCTAAGAACAGAAATTTGTTTTCCTGCTCGTATCTTAAGCTTATTATGCTTTCTTCGGATGTTATAACCGCGTTAAGATCATTATCCGAAATTTTAACATCTCCACCAATCTTTTTTTGAATACCCTCAGCCAGTTCTTTAATTTTCTCTTTAGGTTCTTTGACATGTTCAAATAGTGCATGATAATTAAAAACAAGTTTGCTCATGTTTAAAGAAGTATAACAAAACTTTTTAAAAATAAACTATTTTTTTGAACATATGGACATTCCTAGATTTGTTTTTTTTACCAAAGGGGTTGGCATTCATAAAGATAAACTAAATGCATTTGAGTTAGCTTTGAGAGTTGCTGGCATAGCACCTTACAACCTTGTAAAAGTCTCCAGCATTCTGCCTCCGCGTTGCAGAATAATTTCTAAAGAGAAAGGCTTAGAGATGCTTTCACACGGTCAGCTTTTACCGGTTGTTTTGGCAAGAATTTCTACAAACAAACCGGGAGAAAGAATCTCAGCTGCAATCGGTATAGCAAAACCAAAAACAACAGATAAATTTGGTTATATTGCTGAATATACCTCTAATGAGCCTTTTAAAGTAGTAAAGAAAAATGTAACCGAGCTTGCGGTAAATCTACTTAGCTCAGCTTCCGGAATGAGAATTTCAAAGCAAAGCTTTGCAAATTTTTCAAAATCTTTGATTTTGAAAAGTATTGTGCAATCTGCAAAAGGGCATAAGAACGGTTGGTGGACAACCGCAATAGCAGCAGCAGTTTTAATTTAAATTTTATTAAATCTTTCTTTTAGTATCTTTTTTCCTAATTGGAGAAGCCTTTTTCCTTTTTGCGTCATATAATATATTTTTCTATTTTCTTTGTGTTTTGATTTTATATAGCCTCTTGCCTCTAGCCTGTTCAGCACAACATAGCATAAAACATTTCCAACTTTTATTCCAAACTTTTTGTAAATTTCCTTTTTGATGGAGTATGCATGCATGGGTTTTTTCTTAAGTATTGAGAGCAAAAAGGGCCATAAAAGCTCCAACCCAAATTTTCTCTTTAACCGTTTAATCTCTGCGCTTTCAACAAGCCCGTTGTCCTTTTTTTCCTTAGCCATATCCTACTCAAGGAAAAAATATTTAAATTGTTTAATTATTTTATAAATGTAAAATATTTCATATTTATAAAATAAAAGAGGAGGTTTTAGTATGAAAGAAATTAGGGTTGCAATAGCAGGAGTTGGAAATTGCGCCTCTGCATTGGTGCAGGGAGTTTATTATTACAAGGATGTTGATGAAAATAATGAGCTTGTGCCCGGGCTAATGCATAATGTTTTCGGAGGCTATAAAATAAGGGACATTAAGTTTGTAGCTGCATTTGATATTGATGAAAGAAAGGTCGGCAAAGATTTAAGCGAGGCAATTTTCGCAAAACCAAATAACACAATAGTCTTTTGCAAGGATGTTCCTAAACAAGACGTCATTGTGCAAAAAGGTCCTGCGTTGGATGGTGTTGCTCCACATATGCAAGAATATCCTGCTGAAAAAAGTTTTAGAATTTCTAAAGAGAAGGAAGTTGATGTTGCTGCTGTGCTGAAAGAAAGCAAGGCGGATATTCTCATTAATTACATGCCTGTTGGCTCCCAAAAAGCAACAGAATATTACGCAAACTGTTGCTTAGAGGCTGGTGTTGCTTTTATCAATTGTATGCCTGTTTTTATTGCAAGTAATGAAGAATGGGCAAAAAAGTTTGAAAATAAAGGCCTGCCTGTTTGCGGTGATGATATAAAATCTCAATTAGGAGCGACTATTGTTCACAGAGTTTTGGCAAAATTGTTTGCTGATAGAGGCATAAAGCTAAAGCATTCTTATCAGCTTAATGTAGGAGGCAACACTGATTTTTTAAATATGCTTAAGCACGAAAGACTAAAATCAAAAAAGATTTCTAAAACAGAATCTGTTGAAAGCCAATTGCCTCAAAGATTAAGCTATGACGATTTGCATATTGGTCCAGCTGATTATATACCTTTCCTTAAAGATAATAAAATTTGCTTTTTGCGTATGGAAGGTTTAAAATTCGGCAATGTTCCTCTTGAGCTAGAGTTAAGGCTGAGTGTAATAGATAGTCCTAACAGCGCAGGTTGCGCAATAGATGCTATCAGAGCTGTAAAGCTTGCACTAGATAGAGGCATTTCAGGTCCTTTAATAAGCATTTCTGCATACGTAATGAAGCATCCTCCAAAGCAGTATCCTGATGCTGTAGCAAAAGAGATGGTTGAAGAATTTATTAGTGGAAAAAGAGAAAGGTAACTATTCTTTTGTATGCTCATAAGCAAACTCTCCAATAAAAGCTTTGCAGAATTCGGTAAAAAATTTAGATTTAAGAAAAGCAATTCTGTTTTCTAAAATTTTTGCAAGTTCTGGCTTTTCTCTAATGATATTTTTAAAATCTCTTTCAAGATCGTCTCTTATTTTTTCAATGACATCCCCTTCAGCAGCATAAATTTCATACCAATTTTTTATTCTTATTGGCAATCTCTTTAAATACCATTCCAAATCCTCCAAGAAAATACTCTTATTAAATTTTTTGGGAAACCTCAATCTTTCATTAACCTTTCTATAAATTTTTAATACATCATCACTTTCTAAACTTTTCAAAAAATTTTCAAATTCTTTAGAATGAGCAAATTCAGCAATACTTATTGCAGCCAAAGTATTCTCATTTTCATAACTTTTTTCAATCTCTTTTAACATTTCCTTTCTAGTCATTTCTTTAATAGCGCTATTAATTTTTTTAGGATCTTTTCCAAAAATAAACTCAGCTTTTGCTAAAGAAAAAATTTTATTTTTCATATTTTCAAATCTCTTTGTCTTTTCAATTTCATCCCTTCTTTTTTTCCAAAAATAATGAGCAGCTTTTGCTTTTAATTTCAATTCTTCAGGAATCTTATGCCTTGAGGTCCAAGATAGTTTTTGTTTAACTTTGCGGCCAACTCTTTTTGCAAAACCAATTATTCTTTTAAGCACCATACTTAAAAATTTGTATAGCGTAATTAAAAAACTTATTTCTACATAATTTTTAATATGAACATCACTCTGGATAGAGAAAAGCACACAGATGAAGAAATTTTCAAAGCTTTAAATCCTTTGTTGGCTAAATGGTTTAGGGCTAAATTTGGAAGATTTACAGAGCCTCAAAAATATGCTATAATGAATATTTTGCGTAGGGAAAATACACTTATAAGTGCAGAAACCGGCACTGGAAAAACACTTTCTGCGTTTGCAGCAATTCTTTCCTATTTGATTTCTTTATCGGAAAGAAATGAATTGGAGGATAAAATTTATTGCGTTTATGTTTCTCCTCTAAGAGCATTAAATAACGATATTCAGCGCAATTTGCTTCAACCACTCTCAGAAATAAAAGAAATTGCAAAAAGAGATAAAAAAATCAATATTCGCATAGATGTACGCACGGGTGACACAACGCAATCACAAAGAAGTAAGCAGCTCAAGAAACCCCCACATATTTTAATAACGACTCCTGAAACTTTAGCAATAGTTCTTAATGCACCAAAATTTAAACAACATTTGCAAAGAGTAGAGTATTTTATTGTTGATGAAATCCATGCATTAGCGACAAATAAACGTGGAATACATTTAAGTTTGTCTGCTGAAAGACTTCAGGAGCTATCTCCTGCAATGGTAAGAATAGGCCTAAGCGCAACAATTTCTCCTTTGGAGGAGGTAGCAAAATTTTTAGTTGGCTTGGAAGATCCTGAAAAAGAGCTATTTAGAAGTTGTAAAATTGTTGATGTTAGTTTTCTTAAAAAATTAGATCTCAAAGTTTTATGTCCTTTAAAAGATTTAATATATACTACACAAAAAGAAATCCATAATGCATTATATTTTCTAATTCATGAACTAGTTAAAAAGCACAAAACAACATTAATATTTACTAATACTAGATCCGCAACAGAAAGAGTTGTTCATAATCTAAAAGAATTATATCCTGAATTTTATACCGGCAATATTGAGGCGCACCATAGTAGTTTGAGTAGAGAGCACAGGCTTAGAGTTGAAAAAAGGCTTAAAAATGGAGAACTGCGCTGCATAGTTTCCTCAACATCTTTAGAGTTGGGTATAGATATAGGCTATATTGATTTGGTTATTTTGCTTGGAAGCCCAAAATCTGTTGCAAGGGCTATGCAGCGAATAGGCAGAAGCGGACATAAGCTTCACGATACGATAAAAGGCAGAATTATTGTTCTTGATAGAGATGATTTAGTTGAATGCGCAGTAATGGCAAAATGCGCCTATGAAAAGAAAATAGATTTAGTGAAAATACCTAAAAATTGCTTGGATGTTTTAGCCCAGCAAATTTATGGGATTATAATAAACGGAAAGCGGCATATAAAAGAACTTTATTCTCTTATCAGAAGAAGCTATCCTTATCTAACTCTTTCTTGGAATAATTTTCAGAGCGTAATAGATTATTTAAGTGGAAAATATGTTGAATTGGAAGCTAGGAATGTTTATGCTAAAATATGGTACGATGAGGAAACCGGCATGATAGGCAGGAGAAGTAAACTTGCAAGAGTGTTATATATTACTAATGTTGGTACAATACCCGATGAAGCAAAAATTAAAGTAAAATTAGGCAACCAGCTTATTGGTTATTTGGATGAAATTTTTTTAGAAAGATTACAAAAAGGAGATGTTTTTGTTTTAGGAGGTCAAAGCTATGAGTTTAAGTACTCAAGAGGAATGACAGCTTATGTTGCATCTGCAGAAAAAAGGCCGCCAACAGTACCATCTTGGATTAGCGAGATGCTGCCTTTAAGTTTTGAGTTGGCTATAGAGATAGGAAAATTTAGAGCATTGATGGAAGAGAAATTCAGATTTAAAAAATTAAAAGAGGAAATTTTGGAGTTTATACTGAATTATTTTAAAATTTTGGATACTAATTCGGCTTTGGCAATTTATAACTATTTCAAAGAGCAATTTTCATATCTTGAAATTCCCTCAGATAAAAAAATTTTAATAGAACAATATAAGGACAATGAAGAAAACCACCTAATATTCCATTCCCTGTTTGGCAGAAGAACAAATGATGCTTTAAGCAGGGCTTTTGCATTTGTATTAGGAAAAATCTCAAGATGCGATATTAGCATAATTTTGAACGATAACGGATTTATCCTTTCAGCGAATAAGCCCCTAAAAATTGAAAAAGCACTTGAATATATAGATTCTAAAAATTTTAGAGAGATTTTGGAAAAAGCAATAGAAAATACTGAAATTTTTAAGAGGAGATTCCGTCACTGTGCGGTAAGAAGTTTGATGATATTGCGCCAGTATCATGGAAGAAAGAAAACTGTTAGCAAACAACAAAGCAGCAGTTTTCTTCTCTTAAGAGCAGTACAAAGATTAGATGAAAACTTTTGCATTTTAAAGGAGACAAGAAGAGAGGTTTTGGAGGATTGTTTTGATATCGAAAATGCTATGAAAATTATTAGAGGTATTGAAAAAGGTGAAATAGCTATTATAAAAAGGAATGTTTTGTTGCCCAGCCCATTTGCTTTTAATCTTGTTGCCCAAGGGATTGCAGACATTTTACGTATAGAAGGAAGACTTGCGTTTATCCAAAGGCTGCATCAAAAAATAATGGATAAAATCTCTGCAAAAGAGAAAATAATTATTTAATAAATTCATCTAGCTCAAATGCTTTCAAAAACATTTTTTCATCTTCAGCGCTTTTAATCTTTTCTTTTAAATCCTCTAAATAGCTTAGTTGTAATCTCCATTTAATATATTCTGGTGCTTTTTTAATACTCAGAATTTTATTCCAATGTGCCTCCATAATTTCTTCTAATGCCTTTTTTACATCCCTCTGAATAATCATTTGCATTCTAAGCCTTCTTTTAAATTCTTTTTCAATCCAATTTCCTAAAAATTCTTTATATTTCTTTGGAAGGCCTTCAATTTCCCATTGTTTGTGCAAAGCATTCCAAATATTTTCAAAATTTTCAATCTTTTTGCCAGCAGCTTTAATTTTTAGAGAAAGTTTCTTCCGTTTTCTCCGTCTCTTAAACAAATCTTTAATAAATCTCTTAATCTTCCTAAACATATAAATACCTCAATTTTCCGAAATAATAAATTTTTCCATTTTCAATTAAATAGGCTTCGAAATTTTCTAAATTTCCCTGTAAAAAAGGACTTATTAATTTCTGTTGCAAAACATCAGTACCGATAGAAATTGAAAATAAACTGGGCATTGCTATCAGCATCTTTTTATTCCATTTCCCCTTCAAAAAACACTTAACCTTTTCAACTCTTTGAGTTTCTCTCAAGCCAACAGCCGGATGCTCGTGCGCAATAATTATTACTTTACTTTTATCTAAAATTTTTCTATTAGGAATTTTATGTCCATGTAAAATCAGAATTTTACCAATTTTTAAATAATCAACAATCTTCAAATTTTTTCTTTCAGCCAAAGGGCCTAAAATAGTATCATGGTTTCCTTTTATCAAAATTATATCTTTACAACTATCTTCAAGAAAATTAATCATTCTTAGTACTTCTCTCCATTCCTGTCTGCTGATTTCTCCAAATTCATGTTTCAAGTCTCCGTTAATCACTATTTTTTCAATTTTAAGACTTCTTTCTTTTAAAATTTTAAAGATATTTTCCAATTCCTTTTTTATTTCTTTAAAATTAATTCTCGGGATTAAAATTCCCTGCTCATTAAGCATTTCCTCGTATCCTAAATGAAAATCCGAAACTACCAACATTTTACTTTTCTTTAGATAAATTCCTAATCCGCATATGAAGATATCTTTTTCAATTTCCTTTATGCTCATACAGAAAAGGCTTTGTGCTTTGTTTATAAATCTTTCCACAGCTAAATATTAAAGAAATTGTTTCCTTGATTAGCTTCTAAGCTGATTCTTGGAAATGATTTCTAAAAAATAAAAAGGTGAATAAGAAGATGGAAGAAAGAGTAATGTATAAGGCAGTATGCAGCGAATGCGGTAAAGAAACTGAGGTTCCTTTTAAGCCTCAGGAAGGCAGACCTGTTTACTGCAGAGAGTGCTATATGAAGAGGAGAAGAAATAGGTTTAGAAGATTCAACCGTTAGCTTTTTTAAGGCTAAATTTCTTTTTCCTTTTTCTAATTTTTATTTTATTCTATTATTTTACTTTATTCTATTACAATTAATTTTGTTATTTTATTCAACTTTATTCTAT